>JBJTMW010000094.1:0-5784 GCA_046070715.1 Aquirufa sp.
CGTAGGTAGCGGGAAAACTTCATCTTCTTTTTGGCAAGAAGAGAATGCAAGAGAAACGACTGAAAGAACAGCCATTAACTTGAACAATTTGTTTGTAAAAAGTTTCATTGGATTGTAATTGATTGTTTAGTTTAATTGTAAAATTATTTATAGCCAAAAGGAGTGAAAATCAGCCCTAAAGAGTATACACGACCGGGAGAATACGACTGAATCACTTGATCCTTAGAGGAATCAAAGCTTCCATCTTGGTTACCATCTTGCAATACGATGTTGTTATTGTTTAAGATATCAGAAACGCCTCCTTTGATTTGCACATTCTTGTAGACTCTCTTAGAGAATGTGAAATCCACTACGTTACGTGGCATTTCATACCAATCTGGATACGCATATCCATAGTTATTACCTACCGCATAAATACGCTTACCGATCACGTTAAAGGACAGGTTTAATTGCAATCCTTTTTGCGTGTCATTGTAGTTGTAGGTCGCGTTAACGATGTACGGGCTTTGGCCTTGTAAAGGACGATTATCTGATTGATTTGCCCCAGTCGTCGCTCCTAAAGTAACCTTACTCGCAATAAAGGCGGCATTAAATACCACACTTGATTTTGCCCAGAAACCGGTAGGCTGAATGAAATTCAAGTTTTTACGAATCTCCGCCTCAATACCGGCTGAATAAGCGCTAGCCGCATTTTCAAAACTCAAGTTCGGGTTTGATCCTGAAGAGAATACCACCTCAATCGGGTTCGTAAATTGTTTGTAGAATAAGGCTACACTTACTACCTCGGATGGAGTAGGATAGGATTCAAAACGGAAATCGTAATTTTGAACCGTTGCATTCTTCAGTTTAGAGTTACCCGTAATATTGCGATTGTTCACGAAATCATAGAAGGAGAACGGTGCAACCTCGCGGAATTCAGGACGATTGACGGTTTGGCCAAAAGCTAAGCGAAGCAAAGATTTCTCCGTGAAATTGTAGGTCATATTCACAGACGGCAAGATGTTCAACACGGTATTATCGTATTTCAACGGCTTACCGATTAAGTCATAGGAATCTAGTTTTTGGCTATTGCTCTCAGCACGCACACCAGCTACCACATTTACTTTTAATCCTAAAGCTAAACCTGCTTGCACATAGCCAGCATATAATAAATTGGTTGCTGTATACGAGTCATTCGGATTCGTTTGCTCATCTATTTTAACCCCATTCGTCGGATTGATGTTAGATGGGTCAAAAATTTGTTCCACCGGCAAACCTCCTAAATTAAATAAGCTGGAATTCGAACGAACGAAGGCTAAGTTACGTGCATCAAATTGGCGTTTTTTCGACTCTGCGTAAACTCCCGTTTTGAATTCTAATTCTTTACCTTTAGCGCCGTCCTTCCCTGAAGCCAAGATGAATTTATGCGCTAAATTAAGACCACCTGTCACCGCTTTTTCATTCAAAATAATGTTTGTGCGGCCTAGGTTAAAGGTTTGTGCTGCTCCTTGAGGAACATAGAGAATACGGTTATTCCCATCAATTAAATAACGGAATCGCTTGTAATCTGGCTGCTCGCGGAAAGAAGAATTGTATCCGGCTACCCAATCCAACTTTGTATTACCGTCATTAAAGTCATGCTTTCCGGCTAATTGACCTGTGTAAATACCGCGGTAAACTTGGTCAAAAGAACGAATGTTCCAATTAGCGCCATTGTCATCTCCATTACGATCCACAAATTGCGAATTGCTTAACTGGTTAAATAAGTTCTTGATTTCGATGCTGTGGTTATCTGAAAATTTAAATGCCCAGTTGTGCATCACGCCCACACGAATCGCAGTAGAATATTGTTGATCTGTAAAACTGAAAACGAAATCTGGTTTTCCTGTTGTCAAAATAGACGAGTAGCCATAATCGTTACGAAGCATATTGAACTTCGTGTACGTGCTAGAATAATTCACAGCCGTTACATTTCCTACTTTAACACTGCCTAGGTTGAATTTCAAACCACCCGATAAAGAGAAACGCATATCTGGTAAAGCGGTCGATTGAACCGGCACCCAGTTGTTTTTTAAGGATTGACCGATTTGTGCTAATTGCGCTGGCCCAGCATTGTTAATTTCCAATTTTGTGGCAGGAAACGATTTAGGTAGATCAAAGTAACCGGTATTAAAGCCTGTCCAATAATTAGCCCCATGCATAGGTGAATAGAATGTCGAATTTGTTGTTCCATCTCTATAAGATGAGCTTGCATCGATTGTTAGGAAATTTTGCTCTGGAATCGTTTTGGTAAAGATCTTCACCACCCCCCCCGCGAATTCGCCAGGTAATTCTGCTGCTGGAGATTTGAACACTAAAATACGGTCGATTTGACCTGCTGGAATGATATCAAATGAGAATGAACGCATATCCGTTTCCATCGATGGAGCGAAAGTATTGTTCAATTGTACGGTGTTATAACGCTCGTTAAGACCACGGATGTTAATAAAACGTTCCCCAAAAATCGTAACGCCTGGCACACGCTTCACGACCTCTGCTGCCGTACGGTCTAAAGTCTTCGTGATTTGTGCAGCGGAGATACCACTTACGACTAATTGAGATGCTTTGATTTCGGAGATAACCGAAACTTCCGTATTCGTCAAGCGTTGTGCTACCACTTTTACTTCTGCCAGGGTGGAGCTGGATTCTTGAAGGTTTAAGTTCAGGTCCGTTACTTGGCCTGCTTCTACTTTAACGCCTTCATAGATTTTAGACTCATATCCTACATAGGAGATCTTTAATGAATAGGATCCAACTGGAAGTTTCGCGAACGAGAAGAAACCATTAATGTCTGTCGCGGCTCCTTTATTAATGCCTTGCACTAAGATGGTGGCTCCGATAATGTCTTCTTTTGTTTTGGCGTCTTTAATGGTTCCACGAAGGGTTCCTTCTTGCGCAAATGCCGCTGCGGAGAGCGTTAAGCATAAAATGAGGAGATTGGTGTATTTGTAAATTGATTTCATAAAGGGAATACTGGTGATTTTGACGACACAAAAGTATTCTCTCTATCTCGAGGCTTCGTTACGGCTATGTTAGGCTTCTATTATGTAAATGTTAAATGAAAACCTATTCGATTAACAATTCCGTAACACAGGTATTTTTTGCAGAAAATTTCACTTTTCTACACTGTTTTATTGCACAATTTCAAGTTTTTGCATTTTTTATAGAAGAACTTTCTTAGAAAAGTGAAAATTAACATGGATTTAATTTGCGGGCAATATGAAAGCACTAGTTTTGGGTCAACAAACGGAAATCATTCCGCCTAAGTTTATTAAAATCAAGCATTATGAAAAAGTTCATCAACAAAAACACCGTGGCTGCCTTATTTTTCGCAGCTAGCCTGTCTGTCGTTTCTGCCGCTAATGGAGCAGAATTATCTCTTCCCGTGAACATCGAATCTGTAGGTAAATTAAAATATATGGTCACTGTGAAAGCAGGAGCCACTGTTGTTATCTACGATGGAGAAAACAACGAGATTCACAAGGAAGGAATCACATCGAAAAAATTGTTCAATTTGGCGGGTTTATCGGACGGAAATTACCGTATGGTGGTCGTAGATAGCCACAAAAATGTATTGTCTTCTAAATCGTTTACGATTCAAACGGAAGTGAAGCGCGATATCATTGCCATGAACTAATTACCTCATCAACATTACATAGTGAAAGATTAAGGGGTAAAAAGGCGGACCGGTGGTTCGCCTTTTTCTATGTTAGGTCAGTTCTTTGCTCTTGATTTTGTGCAGCAGAAACACGGCGACCAGGATTGGAAGCGAGAAAATCAGGAATCGACCTGCCACGGACATCCCGCTATCTGTGAGTAGGCCAAAAACCGTAGGTCCCATGATCGCTCCAAAACGACCCGCTCCCATCGCCAAGCCCACACCCGTAGATCGAATAGCCGCTGGATAAATCCGCGTCGCTGCCGGATAGAAACTATTGAATCCACCCTGTACTAAAAATCCGATGAAGAACACTAAGGTAAGGTTGACTACATAATCGAGTTTTACGTTACCATAGAAATTCATCAAGATAAAGGCCACGATAAAAAAGAGCGTCATCGTTTTCTTTATGCCTATTTTACTAATGGCTAAACCCATCACAAAGACGCCCGTGAAGGCCCCAAAATTCAAGGTCATCCCCACATAAGTCGCCAGCTCGAAAGGCATGCCGGATTGTTTGGCCAAAGTAGGCACCCAGCTAATCAAGGTATACAAGGTTAAAAAGCCAAAGAAAATGGCCGTCCACAACAATAAAGTAGAGGCCCTGTATTCCGGAGTGAAAAGTTCTCTAATCCTGGTCTTGTTGAGATGCGGCGCTTTGGGCTCGAATCCAGGGGATTCCGGCAAGAAAAAATACACTAAAAGGAGGAGCGCAAAAGAGAAAGCACTCGCAATCAAAAAAGTCGCGCGCCAGCCTAACAGAGGAAAGACCCAGGCCACGACAAAACCAGTCAAAATAGCTCCCAAAGGCCAACCGCCTTGGACGATTCCCACATTGAAATCACGGGCCTTAGGCGTCGAAAATTCGGACGCAACGGTGGCTAAATTAGGGAGGATTCCGCCAATGCCTAGACCGGTGATAAATCTGAAAATCAGTAATGCTTTTAATGATGGAGCGAAATAAACGAGTAACATGCCTAAGCTGATCAAGAACAAGCTGACTAAAAAAACCTTGCGTCTCCCCCATAGATCTCCCAAAGGCGCTAAAACAAAACAGCCCGCCGTCATTCCCGCTAAACCCGCTGAAAAAACATACCCCAGTTCCGCATTATTTAAGCCCCATTCTTTCATGATGTGCTCCCCGGCAAAGGAAACGAGCAAAACGTCGATCCCATCATTGAAATTGAGCAAGAAACAGAGGGAAACTACTCCTATTTGGAGCCAAGACATGGAATTTTTCATACGATCTGAACGACAATTTTTCCCGGATGTCCGTCTGAAGCCGCTTGCAAACCGGCCTGAACTTCCGCTAATGGGAGGTATTGGGATATAATTTTATGGGGTTGAATTTTTCCGTCTTCGATCAGCTGAATCACGGACTGAAAATCTGCTGGATGGTCGTAAATCAAGGACCCCTGGATGGATATACCCCGGCGAACTAAGTCCAAGGGCGTAAAGCTGGCTTGTTTTTCAGATAAGCCTAGGAGAATCACACTGGCGCCGCGCGGAGCATCAGCAATAAGCTGTGTAGTAGCCGCCGCAGAACCGGTGCATTCGAAAATCACACGAATATCTTCCGATTTCCAATCGCCATTGAGGGCGCCGAATTCATAGGCCTTTTCCTGTAAAATAGGGTTCAAATCAGTCGCGTAAACTTTCAAACCTTGTTCCACCGCGAGGTGCGTAATCAGCATCCCGATGGCTCCTAATCCGAGGACATAAATGGCATCGCCTTTTGTCAACGCTGCCTTTTTCAAGGCGTGAAATGCCACTGCTGTGGGTTCGATGGTCACCGCATCTTGCGCGGCAATGGAGTCTGGCAGTTTGTGTGCAAAGTCTGCTGGAATCAGCACGTATTCGGCGAAACAACCGGGAGCGTTTAGCCCGATGGTCCGTTTATTCGGACAAACCGTGGCTTGACCGCGCGCGCAGTAAGTACAATTTCCACATGGCGCATTGGGATCTACGACGACTCTTTCACCTAATTCACGATTTACCCCTTCGCCCAAGGCATCAATGTAACCCCAGCCTTCATGACCGATAATGGTGGGTGCAGGAAGCGGACGATGGCCACAAAAATAATGTACATCCGATCCACAAATGCCTAC
>JBJTMW010000095.1:0-12071 GCA_046070715.1 Aquirufa sp.
TTGTATAAGGCGATTATCGCAGAGGTGATGATGGAGAACAGGGATATGTATAAAATCATTTAATCAATGATTAAGTTACAATTTTACTCATTTTATAGGACACTCAGCTGTTTAGTCCAAAAAATTTTCAAATGCTGACTAGTCCAAAATAGTCTTTTTTGGACTAAAACCATTTTATCCTATAAAGAACAATCGCATTATTAATTTCAATTTTGCTAGTTGATTTGGTAAAATAATTGCTCAAATCGCTCAAAAACAAGCAAAACCATGGTTAGAATCATCCTTTTTTTACTCTTGTTCGGGGGCTCTTCTGCTGCTCAAACGTGGAATGTCTCTTTTGGCGCGAACACGACGAAGTATGTTTTCACAGATTCTCAAGGGAACAATCCTACTTATTTGAAACCGGGTTCTGGTTTGCAAATGAGTCTAGGCTATGAGAAATCCATGTCTCGCCGATTCCAATACGATGTAGGCTTTTCCTGTGCCCAATACAACGCTGTGGGCGATGTGCAAAATATCCCCTTTTCCTACCAGACGGATTTTATGGGACTTGCTGGAGGTGTAGGACCTAAGCTGGAATTCAGAAATGATTTTACCCTACTGCTGAAGGCACGAGGAGCAGTTCAAAAAATGATCAATGGAAATCAATTTTTACAAAACCATTACGTCGATTTATTCGAGGATGCGCAGTTTAATAAATACCATTTCTTAGTGGGCTTCTCTCTGGAGTTAGAGAAAAAAGTCAACTCAAATGTATACGTATACACGCAATATCAACATCTAGACACGATTCAGTTTGGTACCTCCACACTCAATTTTGTTCCTTCATCGATTTCTTTTGGCCTAAAGATTCAGTCGAAATAGCTTTTATTCCATGAAAAAAATTCTATCTCTCCTATCGCTTTTATTGATTTCTTTTTGGGGATTTTCCCAAACGAAAGGAATTAGTTATCAAGCAGTTATCATAGATCCTAATCCGATACAAATTCCGGGGTCTGACATCACGGCGCAACCCTATGTGAGCAAAGAGGTTTGGATTCGCTTTGGTATTTATGCAGGAACTACCTTGCAATACGAAGAACTTCACAAGACGAAAACAGATGAGTACGGTTTAGTGAACTTGATCATTGGTGGAGGGGTGAATACCGGGAAAGCGGGCACCTTTACTTCCCTGAGCTGGGATGGAGTGACAAAGAATATCATCACTGCTGTGAGTTTTGACCAAGGGGGCCGCTACACGGATGTGAGTAATCAGAAATTCAATTATGTTCCTTATACCTTGCTTGCCGAAACGGCCGTGAAATTATCGGGGGTTTTACCTATTGCCTCTGGTGGGACGGGAGCGACAAATGCGATTGCAGCTAGAACGAATTTAGGACTGGGGAATGTGGACAATACGGCGGATGTGGATAAGCCGGTGTCTACGGCGACTTTGGCCATCTTAGATGTGAAGGAATCCTTAGCTAACAAATCAACGAACATCATCGCTGACTCAGCTTCTTCTGTGAAATATCCGTCTGTGAAGGCGATTAAGGAATACATTGATAGCCGCAATTCAGCCTCTGCGAATAGTGCTCGTTTGGCAGCAAAGGCCACCGCCTTAGAAACTCCCAGAACCATTAATGGAATCCCTTTTGACGGAACGGCGAACATTACCATTCCGGTGGGCGTAACCCCACCAGATGCGAGTACAACTACGAAAGGGCTCATTCAATTAGCGGGGGATTTAACGGGAACGGCCGCTTCTCCTGCTCTTTCAGCGGGAGCAGTTAGCACCTCTAAATTAGCTGCAGGTGCCGTAACGGACGATAAAATTACTTCGGTGGCTGGATCGAAAGTGACGGGGAACATTGCAGGGAATGCGGCAACCGCTACCTTGGCCGCTACTGCCACGAAACTAGCTGCACCTAAAAACATTAATGGTGTTCCATTCGATGGTTCATCGGATATTACGATAGCTACGAGCGCGTCTACATTATCCGGTACCATCGCTCTAGCGAATGGTGGTACTGGCGCGTCCACCGCTGCGGGAGCACGGACAAATTTGGGATTAGTGATAGGGACAGATGTATTAGCCCAAAGAACGTTTGGGACTGTGGCGAATAGTGCGATTGCTGATTTTGTAGCAGCCACAGAAAAAGGCGCAAATAATGGCGTGGCAACCTTAGGGGTAAATGGTAAAATTCCATCTAACCAAATTCCAGCCATTTCTTTCCAAAACGTCAATGTAGTGAATTCAGATGCTGCCATGACCGCGATTTCAGGAGCTCAGGTAGGAAGTATTGCCATTCGAACAGACAATAATAACAACTATGTGTTAAGTGCATTACCATCGACTACCTTATCTAATTGGATTGCCTTAGCCACCCCTCTTTATGTTTCAAGTGTCAATGGTCAAGCAGGCCCTAACGTATCATTAACGACTAATGACCTGCCGGAAGGAACGACCAATAAGTACTACACGGATGCAAAAGTGCGAAATGCCATCACGGCAACGGGTCCCTTGAATTTCAATGCTTCCACGGGTGTATTATCGATGACCAGTGCATCGACTACCTCTGGGGGTTATTTAACGGCGTCTGACTTTACTAATTTCAATAACAAGCAAACAGCCTTAACCGCCGGAGTGGACTATGCCACTCCTACTGGAAATATTACGGGTAACGCAGCAAATGTGACGGGGATTGTGGGCATCGCGAACGGTGGTACAGGAGCGACAACCGCAAGTGGCGCATTGGTGGCATTAGGTGCTGAACCTAGCGCAAATAAAAGTAATGATATTGCAGCAGATGCCGCTTCCACGACTAAATTCCCTACGGTAAAATCGATCAAGGATTACGTAGATCAGCAAAGTGCGAATGCGGGAGTAGCGGATAATTCGATTACTTCCATGAAGATTAATGGGACGATTGCGGTTGCCAAAGGGGGAACAGGCGCCTCTACCGCAGCGGGAGCTCGGACTAATTTGGGTTTAGCGATTGGGACGGATGTTATGGCTGCCAACGCTACCACCACGCTAACAGGGGATGTGACAGGTAGCGGAAATGGATCTTTTGCGACCACCTTAGCGAACTCAGGAGTAAGTTCTGGAACGTATGGATCTTCTACTGCCATTCCAACTATTACAGTAGATAGCAAGGGTAGAATTACCTCAGCTGGCACAGTAGGGATCATTGCCGGGGTTAATTCATTGAATTATACTTCCGCGTCCTCCTATGCAGCTGGTGGAACGATTAGTGGAACCACTTTAACCTTAGCCGCTGCAGATGGAACGAACCCTGGTTTAATTTCAACGGGCGCTCAAACCATTGCCGGAGCTAAGACCTTCACTAATGATATCACGGCTCCTAATTTTTTAGGGAATGTTACGGGGGCTGTAACAGGCAATTTGTCGGGAACTGCAACTACTGCAACGAATATTGCAGGTGGCGTTGCAGGAAATATACCCTATCAAACAAGTGCTGGCATAACCGCGATGATTCCAAACGGACAAGCAAATCAGCTTTTGACTTCTACCGGTTCAGGAACCTATACCTGGACATCTGTTTCGAATGTTACGGGGAATTCAGTACCGTATACCGGTGCAACAGGAGCAGTAAACTTAGGAGCGTTTGATTTAACGGTGAATGGGTTAACAGTGGGAACTGGTGTAAATGGAGCAACGCTATCAAATACTGCATTTGGGGTAAATGCTCTTGCAGGAAATAACTCAGGTGTAGGCAAAAATACAGCAATAGGTAATTCAGCTTTAAAGGGAAACACTACGGGTTTCAATAACACTGCAATTGGTTTTAATACGAATAACAAAAGTATTGATGGAATTTCTAATACTATTATAGGAGCAAATGCTTTTTCAAGTAGCACTTCCGATGCGGGATATAATTCGTTAGTCGGGTCCTCATCTTTCGCGGCATACACAGAAAATGCAGGCGGTAGGAATACTGCATTAGGCGCTTTTACGGGGCAAAATATCACTACCGGACAAAGAAATGTGATTTTGGGGTACAATGCGGGAGTAAATTATGGAGCTGGTACCAGCTTAACCTCAATGGGGAATAGTATTCTAATTGGATACAATGTAAGACCATTAGCCAATGCAGGAACAAATGAAGTGGTCATTGGAGATCAACAAATTGGGAATGGTTCTAACACAGTAACAATTGGAAATAATTCTACTACGGGAAACTTTTTTAAAGGGAATTTAACTTTAACGGGTAATGTAATCGGAGGTACATGGAGCGGAACCGTTATTGGAAATAATTACGGAGGCGCAGGAACAACTAATGGATTATTGAAAGCGAATGGCAGTGGGGTAGTCAGTGCTGCTGTGGCTGGAACTGATTTCGTTGCGCCCAATTCTTCCATAATAGGGGCTACAAAAACCAAGTTAACCTATGACGCTAAAGGATTAGTTACAGCAGGCACCGATGCAACGACCGCAGATATAGCTCCGAGCACAAACAGAAACTATGTCACTGATGCACAAGCGGGGGTGATTTCTAATACCTCAGGAATTAATACAGGAGATCAAACCATTACGTTAACTGGAGATGTAACTGGAACTGGAACGGGAATTTTTGCTGCTACGGTAAATTCAATAGGTGGCGTAAGTTCATCTACCATTAGTGGTTTTGATTCTAGAATTTCAAGTAACACTTCAAGTATTACAACATTAACCACCAATGTTACAGCTAATACCAATAGCATCACAAATAATACAAATGATATAGCTTTAAAAGCAAATATTGCTTCTCCATCATTTACAGGAACTCCTACTGCACCTACACCATTAACTAGTGACAATTCTACTCAAATTGCAACTACGGAATATGTGAAAGCCTCAATCACTGCATCAAATGCAGGATTAAGTTCAATAGGAGCAATATCAGGTACATCTAATGCAAAGGGTGCAGTTATTAGTGGAACAACTCAATTAATCTTGACACCTGCAGATGCCACGAATGGAGGTATCGTCACTACAGGTGCGCAAACTTTTGCCGGAGCTAAAACATTTAATGCTGATATCTTAGTGAATGGTATAACTATTGGTCGCGGTCTGAATTCCGGTAGTCAAAATACGGCATTAGGTTTTTGGGCTTTAACAAGTTCTTCGGGGAATTCAGGCAACTATAACACTGCGGTGGGGAACTCTGCATTATTCGCCTCCACAAGCGGTACTAGTAATGTGGGTGTTGGGTATGCTGCGTTGGGGTATTCAACCAATTCTATACAAAATACTGCAGTAGGAACCCAAGCCATGAGACATAGCAATGGTTCCTATAATACCTCCTTGGGAGAAAGTTCTATGTATGGAATACTTAATACTACTACAGGAAATAATAATGTGGCTATTGGATCTTCTGCTTTAAGAATTCTTACAACAGCCTCTAATAATACTGCAATAGGGACAAATGTGTTAGATAATTTGGCAACAGGATCTGATAATATAATGATCGGATATAAGGCTGGATCTTTATTTGGGGCAAATACTAGTTTAACGAACTCTAATAAGAGTATTTTAATAGGTAGCCAGGCAAAAGCAAGTGCCAACGGAAATACAAATGAAATTGCGATTGGATATAATGTAATAGGGAATGGATCTAATACAGTAACAGTGGGTACTGCTTCAAATACCGCAAACTATTTTAACGGGGATTTAATTTTAGGAGGTACGGGTAACATTACATCTGGTACTTGGAGTGCTACAGAAATTGCGATTGCCAAAGGAGGTACCGGCGCCACTACCGCATCCGGGGCTAGGACTAATTTAGGATTAGCTATTGGCACTGATGTAATGGCAGCAAACTTTACCACCACATTAACGGGAGATGTGACAGGAAGTGGGAACGGAAGTTTTGCTACAACTTTAGCAGCATCAGGAGTTACATCTGGCACTTATGGTTCATCGACGGCGATTCCGGTTTTAACGGTGGATACCAAAGGTAGAATAACCACAGCAAGTACCGTAGGAATTATTGCCGGGGTAAATTCATTAAATTATACTTCAACGACCACTTATGCTTCTGGTGGAACCATTAGTGGTACTACGCTAACTCTCGCAGCTGCAGATGGAACGAATCCAGGATTGATTTCAACAGGGACGCAAACAATCGCTGGGGCAAAAACATTCTCTAATACAACCACTTTCAATTCTGATATAGCAGTCAATGGATTAACGGTGGGGAAAGGCAAAAATTCAGTATCAACAAATACGGCCTTTGGTTATAACACCTTATCTTATCCTACATTATCTGGAGGAAATAATACGGCGGTGGGTAGACAGGTGTTAAATTCAAATACTTCTGGAACATATAATTCTGGTTATGGTATCGATGTACTGACTTCTAATACCACAGGTGCGAATAACACAGCATATGGTTATTCTGCTCTTAGGTTTAATACAACAGCAGGTTTTAATACTGCAGTGGGTAGTAATTCACTAGAGTCTAATCAAACAGGAACGTATAACTCCGCATTAGGTGCAGGCGCCATCATGAAGGTGGAAGGATCAGGCAATACAGGTATTGGTGGAGAATCTATGTCCAATTTATTAACAGGTTCAAACAATATTGCCATAGGGTATAATTCCGCAAAATATTATACTAATTCTGGTTTTAGTTTAACAAATGCAACGAATAGCATATTTATTGGGACAAATACCAAAGCCGGGGTAAACACATCTACGAATGAAGTGGTTATTGGATATAATACGCTAGGAAATGGCAGTAATACGGTAACCATCGGAAACAGCTCCATTACCAGCAATTATTTTAATGGAGATTTAAATCTCACCGGTAACATAACAACCGGAACTTGGAGTGCAACTCAGATTGCCATTACCAAAGGAGGTACTGGCGCCACTACTGCCTCCGGGGCAAGAGCTAATTTAGGATTAGCTATTGGCACTGATGTAATGGCGGCAAACTTTACCACGACATTAACGGGGGATGTGACAGGAAGTGGAAATGGAAGTTTTGCTACTACTTTAGCAGCTTCAGGAGTTACATCAGGAACGTATGGATCATCTACTGCCATTCCAACTTTTACGGTAGATGAAAAAGGTAGAATAACAACTGCAAGTAATGTTAGTATTACTGCAGGGGTATCGTCATTAAATTATACATCCACCACATCATATGCAAGTGGAGGAACAATTAGTGGAACAAGTTTGACTTTAACAGCTGCGGATGCGACTAATCCAGGATTGATTTCTACTGAAAATCAGACCATAGCAGGCTTTAAAACGTTTAATAGTATTGATGGGTTACTTGCTACAAGCAACTTTGGTTCTGGAAATTCTTCCACTTTAGGTGTAGGTAATAGAATGTTTTGGTATCCTAAGAAATCAGCTTTTCGGGTAGGTAATTTGGATGGTACAGATGCGAATATCGGGAATTATTCATTTGCATCAGGTAACGCCAATGAAGCTTCAGGGGCTAACTCAACATCAATTGGATATAATACAAGGGCATCTGCTTATGCTTCTTTTGCCTCAGGACATAGCACAATCTCAAGCGGAAGTCACTCATCAGCATTTGGATTTAGTACAATTTCATCCGCATATAATTCTTTCGCCTCAGGGCAAAGCACAACAGCGAGTGGGAATAATTCAGCGGCATTTGGAAATAGTACTACCGCCTCCGCATATAGTTCTTTCGCCACGGGGGAAAGTACAACAGCGAGTGGGAATAATTCAGCGGCATTTGGAAATAGTACTACCGCCTCCGCTATCGGATCTTTTGCTACTGGATATAATACAACCGCAAGTGGTGATAACTCTACCGCAATTGGAAATTTAACATTAGCTTCTGCACCTTCTTCATTTGCAGCAGGTATTGGTACTCATGCGTATTCTTATGGGGAAACAGTAATGGGAGTAAATAGTACGAGTTATACACCTACAAACGCGACTTCTTTTGATCCTAGTGATCGCCTTTTTGTTCTTGGAAATGGCCAGAGTAGTAGTTCTTTAAGTAATGCAATGGTCGTTCTCAAAAATGGGAATACTACAATAAATGGAAACACAACAATTAACGGGGAAGCAACAATTAATGGGATATTAACCGCTAATGGCTTGAGATATCCCCTAACGGATGGATCTAATGGTCAGGTATTAACTACAAATGGATTTGGCTTGATTAACTGGTCAACTATTAATACGACAGCAGGAAATCTATCCGGAACTAATTTAGCTAGTAATGTTGTTACGTCAAGCTTAACGACAGTAGGCACCATAACAAGTGGTGTGTGGAGTGGAACAGTAATTGGAAGTAATGTGGGAGGAGCCGGAACAGTAACCGGATTATTGAAAGCAAATGGTAGTGGAGTAGTTAGTGCAGCTGTGGCTGGTACAGATTACCAATTACCACTAACTTCTGGTACTAGTTACATAGCTCCAAATGCTGCCATTACAGCAGCCACCAAAACGAAAATTACCTACGATGCTTTCGGTCTTGTAACAGCAGGGGCTGATGCAACAACCGCAGACATTGCGCCAAGTCCAAATAGAAATTACGTAACGGATGTTCAATCTGGCGTTTTGTCTAATACTTCTGGTACAAATACGGGGGACGAAACGGCAAGTACAATTAAGACTAAATTAGGAATCGCAACTTTAAGTGGATCAAATACAGGGGATCAAACGATTACTTTAACAGGCGATGTGACGGGTACTGGGACGGGTACTTTTTCTACAACAATTGGAAATGCGAAAGTTACAAATGCAATGTTGGCAGGAAGCATAGATTTAACATCCAAAGTTACAGGCATATTACCTATTACTAACGGTGGAACAGGTTCCTCAACCAAGAATTTCGTTGATTTATCTAATACTCAAACGGTTGGTGGAGCTAAAACATTTAGTTCAGATATTATTGTTAATACAATTACGGTAGGACTTGGTGCTGGAGCAGATACTTATAGTTTAGCATTAGGAAAATCAGCTTTGAGTAGCAATTCAGGTGCTAATATAAATACTGCAGTTGGTTATAATAGTTTACGAAGTAATACAAGTGGCTCCGGAAATATTGGTGTTGGTTATATGACTTTAGATGCAAATCAAACGGGTTCGGATAATACAGCTCTAGGTTTTTATGCTCTTGGAACTTCGAATTCTTCATCAGGTTCAGGTAATACTGCTATCGGATCTTCAACATTAAAAAATGGTCAATATATTAAATTTAACACCGCTGTTGGAAATAACGCATTGAGTTTTATAAATGGGACTAGCGGATCTCTTTCCGTTGGTAATACTGCAGTTGGATATAATTCTCAGAATCCAGGAATTTCTGGTAGTAATACTGGTATTTATAACACATCTCTAGGCTATCAATCTCTTCAAAAAATTACCTCTGGAAGTAATAATGTTGCTTTAGGTAGTGGGGCATTAAACTATTTGACAACAACAAGTAATAATGTAGCAATTGGATTTGATGCAGGCGCATATATTGGGACTTCTACAACTCAAAATACAACTGGCGATAATTCAATTTATATGGGTTATAAAGCTCTACCTTCTGCAAATGCTTTGACCAATGAAATTGTTATAGGAGCAAATACAACAGGTAATGGTAGTAATTCAGTTACCATTGGAAATAGCTCCAATACTGCGAACTATTTAAATGGAATTACAAATATTAATACCGGAACCTCTACCCAAACTATTGGTGTGAATATAACAGGTTCAGTAAGCGATTTCCTTGAGTATAATATCAAGAATTCAAATGCAGCAGCTCAGTCTGGATATAATGCTATGGCAAATGATGGAAGTGATATTGACAAATTTGCTTGGATGGGGATTAATGGTAGTGCCTTCAATAACCCAACTGCATATAATATTGGAGGGAGTTATGATGTAAGCTTTATGGGTAAGGGAAATGATGTTTATGTGGCAAATGCCAATAGTACTAAGTCCATTATATTTAGTACAGCAACAGGAACCGGTTCTGCACCCTATTTTAATGAGCGAATGCGCATCACTTCCACGGGTAATGTGGGTATTGGGACGGCGTCTCCTACTACCACTTTGGAAGTAAACGGAACTACTCGTTTAGGCGGAACAACTACCATTGCAGGTGCAGCTACCTTTACTAGTACAGTAGCTATCACGACTGGGGCAGGTGCAGGCAAAGTATTAACATCAGATGCCAGTGGAAATGCAAGTTGGAGCAATGCAGGTGGTACGGTTACTACCACTAGTTCGAGTGCAACCTATACAACCACTAGTCCAGTCACCTATATTATTGTTACTGGATCCTCGACTTCAACGATTACTCTACCTACCGCCGCCCAGGCAGGTAATGGCCGAGAATACACGATCAAGAATACAGCAAGTGTAAGTATCATTGTTTCTGCTGGTGGTACTTGTAAAATTATTTCAGATTCATCAACCGTAAACGATACTACAGCTTCATTGGGAATTGAGCCATCAAATAACTGGATGAAGCTAATTTCTGATGGAACTAGCTGGTACGTAATACGGGCACTATTCTAAAACAATAAAACAAAAAACAACATGAAAAAAGCATTAATGTTCGCCGGCACTTTGGCCTTATTTTCTTTCGCTGCAGATAAATACATCTCCATGCGTATCGCGGAACCAACCGTGAATTACCATTGGAATAATTTAAATTCCATCAAGGCCATTGCGGACCAAAGCAATTTACCTCATTCGCAAGTGAAATTTATCATCGCTTCCATCGATAGTTTACAAAAAGACATGGCGCGAAATGCACGCCTGGATAGTGCGGTAGCAGCTCCGGTGGCAGCGCCAACTAAAAAGAAATAAAGTGAAAAAAATTGTTTTCCTTTTATTGGTTTCTTTTGCTGCTCTTTCCCAAACGGGGATAGGTACGACTGTGCCTAATGCCTCCGCGAAATTAGAGATTGCTTCGAGTACACAAGGCTTTTTACCTCCTAGGGTTGCTTTGACAGCTAGTAATTCTTTTTCGCCCCTTGTTGGTACTGCTGCAAATGCGACGGGTTTGATTGTATATAATACCCAAACTTCAGGTACTGCACCCAATAATGTGGTTCCCGGGTATTATTTTTGGAATGGGACCTCTTGGATTAATTTTATCGCTTCCAATACCTCCACTGCATTAACGAATGACCAAACAGGAACCTCCTACACATTAACGAGTGCCGATAATGGCAAAATAATTACATTGAATAATGCAAGTGCGATTACATTAAATGTGCCTTATTTCTTTATAGGATTTAATTGCATGATTTTGCAGAAGGGAGCAGGTCAAGTTACTTTAACAATCAGTGGAACCACTACTAATATTTACAATCGGTTTAATTTTACAAAATCTGCCGGGCAGTATGCTGTTTTAACGATTGTTTGTTTCGACACAAATAAATATGTAGCCTCAGGCGATATGTCTAATTAAAATGAGATACATTATAATCAGTCTTTTTGCACTTTATTCTTTTTCAATTAGGGCACAATTTTTAGCTCCTTTCCAAGGGGTTCAGAACCAACCTAAAGTTCAACTAGATTATTGGATTTATAGCACACATGGAGGAAATGGAAGTACTACTCAATATCCACTAAACGCTACTACAAAAGCGGAAATGGATAAGTTTTTTAATACAAGCTATACTAACACCACTTTATTTAGCTCAGGAAGAACTAGTTCTTCTCGAATTTTAGACTGGCAGTCTAGCACAGACTTAAGTGCTATCAATATTACTCCTCCGAATAGCGGCACCTATTTTGCGCTAAAAGTTCGAGGAACATTTATTCCCCTTGAGTCTGGAACCTATACTTTTACATTAGAATCAGATGATGCGAGCGATTTAATTATGAATGACAATGTTGTCATTTCGACATATTCTGGTCAAGCTGTACCAGCACTGGGAACACATACAGGAACCATTTCATTACAAGCAGGTACAAAATATTATTTTGAAGCTCGAATGCAACAAGGAGGAGGTGGTTATGGGATGCGGATGTATTGGAAATCTCCTATTCAAGGATCAGCACCAAGCTCCTACACAAGCCAGCTTCCTTTAAATACATATTATCAATCTTGGACCCAAAATTTACAAGAGCTGATTAGCAACCC
>JBJTMW010000096.1:0-6038 GCA_046070715.1 Aquirufa sp.
TGCGGCTGCGACTGCGATCTACGGTTCTCGTGGTGCGAACGGTGTGGTCGTGATTAACACAAAGAAAGGTTCGAAATCAGGTGATGCTGTGATTGAATTAGACTTGAAATCAGGCCAAAACATGAGCTTGTTACCTCGTTATAGCACGATCCGTAACCCAGAGCAATACATCGGCTTAACTTGGGAAGGTTACTATAACAAAGGCGTTGCTTTAGCGAACGCAAATCCTACGGCTTATGCAAACACAAACTTGTTTGCAAACATGCCTAACTACAACATGTGGACAGTTCCAGCGGCTCAATTAATTGACCCTGCGACGAAGCAAGTAGTTCCAGGAACAGCCCGTCGTTACAATCCAGAAAACTGGGGTGATTTCGCTTTCCAAAACTCGAATCGTAACGAAGCTACCTTGAAAATCAGCGGTGGTAACGACAAAACGAGATACTATACGTCGTATGGTGCGTTGGAAGATGTAGGTTACTCGATCAATACGGATTACAAGCGTTATTCGACACGTTTGAACTTAACACACAACCCTAAGTCTTGGTTAAGCTCAACAACAAACATTGGTTACTCTTACAGCACGCAAAACAACCCAGGTCAAACTTCTGACTCCGGTTCTGTATTCTGGTTTGTAGATAACTTGCCTCCTATCTATCCTTTGTTCTTACATGATAACACGACGTCACAATACGTACGTGATCCGTATTACAATGGATACCAATATGATTACGGTGTAGGTCGTGGTTTTGGTGCTTTAACGAACTCGATCGCAGATGCTAAATTAGGTATCCGCAATAGCAAGACGCACGATGTGAACGCGGCGACTTCCTTGAATATTCAAATCACTCCTAACTTGTCATTCGAGAATAAATTAGGTTTACAATATTCAAACTCAAGCCAAGACACACAGAACAACCCATTCTATGGCCCTAACTCAGGACAAGGCGGTTATATCTACAAGGCTAAAACGGAGAACTTAAACTACAACTTGTTAAACTTATTACGTTACAAGAAGGCGTTTAATGCACATAATTTCGAAGCATTCGTAGCGCACGAGAGCTATGCAACAGAAACGAAATACATGTGGGCTTCGATGTACAAGTTAGTGATGCCGGATGGTGTTGAATTCAACAACGCGGTTATTTCTAACCCTCCAGGATCGTACTTGAACAACTACTCTTTAGAGTCATACTTTGGTCAATTAAACTATGACTACGATGGCAAATACTTCTTATCTGCTACCGTAAGACGTGACGGTTCTTCTCGTTTCTTGACTAACAAATGGGGTAACTTCGGTTCCGTAGGTTTCGCTTGGTTAGTTTCCAAAGAAGGCTTCATGGAAAACGTGGATTTCATCAAAGACTTGAAAGTGAAGACTTCATACGGTTTAATCGGAGAGCAAGGTGGTATCGGTCTTTATCCTGGATATGACTTATTCCAAGTACAAAACTTGAACTCAAACATCTCTTTATCTTTCGTTTCGAAGGGTAACCCAGATTTAACATGGGAGGTTTCGAAGCAATTCCAAGTAGGTGCTGAATTCAAATTAGGCAAATACATTAACGCTGCCATCGATTACTACACGAAGACGACAGATAACTTGATCTTCGATCGTAAAGTAGGACCTTCTGTAGGTTATGCCTCTTTACGTGTGAACGACGGTGCTTTACGCAACACAGGTATTGAATTTGATGTAACAGCTCACTTAATTCAAACGAAGAAAAACTACTTAGACTTCACCGTAAACGGTGAGATGATCAAAAACGAAATGCTTCGTTTACCGATCGACCCAGCAACAGGTAAAGAAAAAATCATTGACATCGACGGTGCTTACGGTAGAGCGGTAGGTCACTCGATCTTCGATTTCTATGTACGTGAGTACGCAGGTGTGAATCCAGAAACGGGTGTATCTGAGTGGAACGTATATTGGGTAGATTCAAACGCTGACGGTATTCGACAAACAGCAGAGAACATTCCTTCTCTAGCAGATTTCCAAGCGAAAACGCCTGAGCAAATGGCTCAAGTGAAAGTAGCAAGAACGGCAACCTATGCGGAAGCAACGACTAAATTCGTAGACAAATCACCATTCCCTACGGTAAGAGGTGCATTTAGCTTGAATGGTGGTTTAGGAAATTTTGACATTAACATGCAATTCCTGTACAGCTTAGGTGGATATGCTTATGATGGTGCTTATGCTGGTTTAATGAACTCAGGTGGTGCTGCGGGTGGTAATAACTACTCGACAGATATCTTAGCAAGATGGCAAAAAGCTGGTCAAGCAACAGACGTTCCTCGTTTATCAGCAGGTCAAGATGCGAACGTAAGTTCTACATCGACTCGTTTCATCACGAAATCTGATTTCTTAGCGTTAAACAACGTTCAAATCGGTTACAAGGTTCCTAGCAAATTCTTTAGAAACAGCCCTATCTCAAGTGTGTACATTTGGGTATCTGGAGACAACTTGTTCTTAGCTTCTGCTAGAAACGGTTTCAACCCAAGTACGGCTGAAACAGGAGGATCTGACACGTATCGTTATTCTCCTTTGTCTACGATGACAGCAGGATTACGCGTTAAGTTTTAATTTTTTAAACGAAATAGAAAGATGAAAACAGTATATAAATTTTTATTTGCGGCTGTTCTAATGGGAACGGTTAGTTGTAAAGAAGAATTTTTGCAGACGGAACCGACCGAATTGATTTCAGCAAATCAAATCGCGGAAGCCTCTGCTTTAAATCCAGGTTTACAATCTGCGAACGTAGCAGGTATTTATGCTACGATGTATGGCGCTGGTTCTGGCGGTACGACGGGTCACGATGACTTTGGCCATAAATCATACGATATCTACGGAGATTTACTTTCTGGTGATATGGCTTTGACGTCAGTTATCTACGGTTGGTTTAGAACGATTACAGAATTCCAAACTACGCAAGATTATACGGTAGACGATAACTACCAAGCATGGCGTTTCTACTACCGCTTGATCTTTGCTGCTAACACAGTTATCGATGGTTTAGGTGGTAGCAATGCCATTCCAGGAACGGCATCAGGTCGCTGGTACATGGGACAAGCGAAAGCAATGCGTGCCTTCTCGTATTTCTACTTAGCACAATACTACCAAAACGAGTATGTACCTACAGAGAAAATCTTACCATTGTACACAAACACGACAGATCCAAACTTGCCTAAGAGCACTGCAGCGGACGTGTATGCGTTAATGATCAAAGATCTAACCGATGCACAATCGTTATTGTCTGATTTCACGAGAGCTTCAAAAGCAGAGGTGAACGCAAACGTAGCCAAAGGTATGTTAGCGTACGTTCACGGTGCGATGGGTAACAACTCAGCGATGAAAACGGTTACGGCTGATATCATCGCAAACGGTGGATTCAAAATCATGACTGCAACAGAAGTAGTAGGTGGTTTTAACAACGTAGCGACTAACCCATGGATGTGGGGTGTGGATATAACCACAGACTCTAAATTAGGGTTAATCTCTTGGTGGGGTCAAATGGACAAGTACACTTATTCTTACGCTTGGGCGGGAGACGTGAAAGGAATGGACAAGGGTCTATATGACTTAATCCCTGCTACTGACGTTAGAAAAGCACAATTCTCTGTGGCTGACAAATTAGCGCCAATGGGTAAGTTCTACCACCCGAACAAAGTAATCGGTGGTCAAAGAACCATCGACGCGGATTATATCTACATGCGTGTGGAAGAGATGTACTTGTTAAATGCGGAAGCTTGTGCTAAAACAGGTGATGAGGCAGGTGCAAGAAAGTCACTAAAGGCGATCATGTCTTTACGTGTTCCTGATGCGTCTTACATCGATGCATTAACGGGTAAAGCCTTGTTAGATGAGATTTACTTACAAACTCGTATCGAGCTTTGGGGTGAAGGTAAGTCTTACTTATCGTTAAAGCGTAATAAAGGAACAGTTTTAAGAGGTTCAAACCATTTGAAATTTGTAGGAACGCCTATCCTTTACAACGATACTCGTTTAACATTGAAGATTCCAATTCAAGAGGTTCAAAACAACCCGAACTTGAATAAGTAATCAAGATTACATTAAAAAGCCGCTCCTTCTTTCGAGGGAGCGGCTTTTTTGTTTATTTAAGTTTAGTCGTATCAACGCGGCTAGGCGTATCTTGGCCAGAAATAATACTCGTCGCGCTCTTCGCGATGGCCTTGATGATTTCGGTCATATTGTCTAGGTCCAAAGTCTGTACCTCATCACTCGCCTTGTGATAATTAGGCTCGCTGTCCATTTTAGACGTGGAAATCGTATGGGCTGGAACACCTAGTTCGGCTAACGTGGCATTGTCAGAGCGGTAGAACAAGTTTTGGTCTAGGTACGGGTCCGGATAAAAAGTGAACTGGGTTCCTACTAAATTCTTCTTCAGAATTTCGCCCATCGATGACTTCTCGTAACCCGTGATATAAGCACTGTTTTTGCCCCATTTGCTTTCTGTACCGATCATCTCCAAATTAAACATCGCCATCACTTGATCCGGATTAAATTGCTTCGAGAAATAGACGCTTCCGTGTCCTCCACTTTCCTCTGCCGTAAAGGCTACAAAAATCAAGGTGCGTTCGTTGTCGCGCTTTTTTGCATAATAGTTAGCAAGCATCATTACCGCTGTGGTTCCTGCCGCATCGTCATTTGCACCATTGTAGATGGAATCGCCTGCTACGGGTTTTCCTATGCCTAAATGGTCATAGTGGCCAGAGAAAATCACGTATTCGTTCGGGCGGCTTTTGCCGGGAAGGATGCACACGACATTGGATAGTTGTAGTTTCTCTACCTGCTGCGTCGCGCTCACTTTAAACTTCGAAGGAATCGTATTTGCAATAACGAAAATAATCGTGGACTGGTTTTCTCTTAGTGGACCTCTGCCGGAAAGGCGCGGGATGAATTTTGCGAAGCTCTCGTGCAAGAAGGCGATGGTGGGTTTCTTTGCGCTCATGATGCGGTAGGCATTTTGGCCAAAATTCTCTCCTTCCTTAATGCTCACCACCTCAAAACCCGATTTCTCGTCGATTTCAATGGATGTTTCTTTGGAAATAATGGCGACCTCTTTTGACTCTATTGGCTGTTCCTCTAGACCTCCGGAAACGGAAATAAGCTTCGATTGATACATCGGGAAACTTTGCAAATAGGAACCATTCGTCTTCTGCAAACCGGCTTTCTCGAATTCTGCGGAGATAAATTGCGCCGCCTTTTCAATACCCGGCGTAAATGGTTTTCTGCCCGCCAGCTCGTCTGAGGCTAAATAAGTTTCGATGCGCTCGGTTTCTGCGCGCGTAATGAGTTTGTCGATTTGCTGCGCTTGAGCGAATAATGGCAGCGCTAGTAGTAAGAAGATTTTTTTCATCGGATGATTTTATTCCGACAATAATACGCAATTATCTACAGAAAAGGGCTCCCCCACTTCTTGTTCGTATAGACGTCCTTTCCCGTCAAAGTACGTAAAAAAGCGACCATCGCATCGATTTCAGTAGGGGTCATTTGGAGGTTTTGGCCTATGTTATTCGGCTTTAAGCGCGGGTCTAAATTCGTATTACGTGGAGCAGCTGCAATCGAATTATAGTGAGCTAATACCTGGCGAATGTTCACCGGAGCAGCCGTATGCATAAAGGGAGTGTTTGCCGTACCAGCCGCATTTAAAATGTCCCGCAAAGAAGGGGAACGCGTGTTATCCAGATCGACAGAGGTGCTATTGATTACGCCAATAAACCCATTATTTCGGGAGTTCGGGTCGATGTCAAACTCCGGTGCTTGGTGGCAACCCTGACATCCAAAACCGCCGCCAATGCGTTCGCTGGCCGCGTTAAAAAGGGGAGGATTGATGAATAAGGCCTTCCCCGCATTCTCTTGGGCAGTGAAATTAGGGAAAGGTGCCGCGTCATTTGGTGATTGCGCGCGGCCGACATCGTATTTCGAATCGAAAGATTGAATGCTGCGGACAAATTGGGCCAAAGCTGTTTGCATCCGCGCCTCCGTTATCGTCGCATCGCCATAAGCGAGCTTGAAT
>JBJTMW010000097.1:0-5367 GCA_046070715.1 Aquirufa sp.
GTAAAAACCCCACGCGCCGCAGAAGACGCAATATCTGTTTCTACGGCGAATACGCGGGATAAAACCCGGTATACATTGCCGTCCACCACGGCTTTGGCCTCATTAAAAGCAAAAGAAGCAATCGCCGCAGCGGTATAGGGACCTACACCCGGAAGCAAAATGATCTCATCGTAAGTTGTTGGGAACGAACCCTTAAAATCCCGCATGACCATTTGGGCGGCCTTTTGGAGATTCCGAGCCCGGGAATAATAGCCTAAGCCTTGCCACAAACGTAGTAAGGTAGCCTCGGGAGCCTCAGCTAAATCGCGAACGGTCGGGAAAGCGGTGATTAATCGCTCAAAATAAGGCAAGCCCTGCGCCACCCGCGTCTGCTGCAAGATGATTTCGGATAGCCAAATCGCATACGGATCCTTCGTTTGCCGCCACGGAAGCTCGCGCTGGTGTTCCGCATACCAAGCCATAATTGTGGCCGAAAAAGGATGTAAAGGGCTTTTTTGCATGGATAAAATCAAATTTACGAAAAAAATCACCCTGATTTCGAAAGAATTTTTAGAGAATTGAGAGAAAAACGTTACTTTTGTGTCCCTTTTACGGAAGGGAAATTGTAATTACCTAAGAATCATCATTTAATAAATTATAAAACGTGACTAAGGCAGATGTAATTGCTGAGATTGCCAGCAAAACAGGGATTGATAAGAAAGATGTATCGGAAACGTTAGAGTCATTTTTCGAAGTAGTTAAAAACAACCTAGCAAACCAAGAGAATATTTATGTTCGTGGTTTTGGTAGCTTCATCAACAAAAAACGCGCGCAGAAGATTGCTCGCAACATTTCAAAAAATACAGCGATCACGATCGATGCACATTATGTGCCTAGCTTTAAGCCAGCGAAAGTGTTTGTTGAGCAAGTAAAAACGAGTACTGACCCCACTAAATAGGCTTTCGAGCTAAAAAGGGTCTAGAATAATGAAAAAAAACCTTTTGATCATTCTTCTGGTAGGCCTAGGGATTACCGCCCTATTGTACTCTTTACCGAAAGGTAATGTGGCGGGAAAGACACAAAATACTCCTTCGGGGGGCGCTAACCGAGACGCGGGAAGCGAAAAGACGGAAAAAGTCGCAGAGAAAGAAGAGCATGCAGCTCCTTTGACTCCGGCGCAGTTAAAAGAGATTTCTGCATTGAAATCGGCTTTTGCAGCGGCTAAGACAGATGCTTCTCAGGTGAAAGCCTTAGAGAATCTGATGCGCGCTTTTATGAATGCGAGTCATTATGATTCTGCTGCGGTTTTCGCGGCGAATTATGCGGATCAGCATCCTAGTTTGACGAACGTTTTGCGTGCCGGACAGCTGTTTTTTGAAGCACAAACCTATGCTTTGAATGGACAGAAAGGCGGTAAAATGGGCGAAAAGGCGAGATTGTACTTCTCGAAGGCTTTGGCCATCGACCCGAACAACTTGCTGGTAAAATCGAACATGGCGATGACTTACGTAGATACACCTACTCCGATGAAGGGCATTACGCTACTTCGCGAAGTGATTGAACAAGAGCCCACGTTTGTGCCGGCGCTGTTTAATTTAGGGATATTATCGATTAAATCGAATCAGTTTGGCAAAGGCCAAGAACGATTCACCCAGATATTGAAGCTGGAGCCGAATAACCACAAAGCCGCCTTAAACCTCGGTTTTTGTTTAGCCCAGTTAGATAAAAAAGAAGAGGCTCAGAAGGTTCTGAAGCGTGTTTTAGAGCAATCTAAGGATGCCCAGGAGCAGAAGGCCGCGAAAGAGTTGCTTGCAGAAATGCAGGAGCATTGAGGTTGAAAGTCAATCTCGTAAAGTATTTAACACATTAATTCTTAACATTATGCCTTGCGGTAAAAAAAGAAAACGTCACAAGATCTCTACTCACAAAAGAAAGAAGCGTCTTCGCAAGAATCGTCACAAGAAGAAATAGTCTTCATAAATTCATTTTCCTTGTTGGAATTTGTTTTTAGGTAACCCAGGAACAGGCATTTTTCGAAATGGCCTGTTTTTGGTGTTTAATTTCCTGTATATTTAGACTATCTAGGCCAAAAGGCCTTGTACCCTTCTTCTCGACATAAATTGTGAGCAATGAATTAATCATTAATTCGACTCCCAAGGGGGATCGGATCGCCCTTTTGCACGACAAAAGGATAGTAGAGTACCATATAGAACAGTCGGAACCTCAATTTTCTGTCGGAGATATTTATCTTGGGACGGTAAAGAAATTGGTTTCAGGACTGAACGCCGCTTTTATTGACATCGGTTATGAAAAGGATGCATTCTTGCATTACCATGACCTAGGTCCTAATTTGCCTACCCTGCAGAAATTTACGCGGGAGGTGATGACTAAGAAAAACAAAGTCATTCGTTTAGAGAACTTCAAACTTGAGCCCGAAATTGACAAATTAGGGAAGATCGAGAAAGCCGTTCAAAAAGGACATTTGGCTTTAGTTCAAGTCGTTAAGGAGCCTATTTCCACTAAAGGCCCTCGTTTATCTTGCGATATTTCCATCGCAGGTCGTTTCCTCGTTTTAGTTCCTTTTGCGAACGGTGTGAACATCTCGAAAAAGATCACGTCGAAGGCGGAACGCAATCGCTTGCAAAAGCTGATGACCTCGATTAAGCCGAAGAATTACGGTGTGATCGTGCGTACGGTGGCGGAAGGCAAAGCGGTGGAAGAAATGGAGCGCGACCTAAAAGATTCCATTGCAAAATGGGAGGAAGGTTTAGTGAAATTAGTGGATGCCAAAGCTGGAGACCGCATTATTGGAGAAATGAGCCGCGCAACTTCGATGTTACGTGACTTGTTGAACAATGATTTTGATAATGTCATCGTTGATACACCAGAATTGTACAATGAGGCAAAAGGCTATGTACACAATGTCGCTCCTGAAAAGGAGAAGATTGTTAAGTTACACCAAAGCAAGACCAAATTATTCGAGCAATTAGGCATTGAAAAGCAATTGAAAATGCTTTTTGGTCGTTCGGTTTCTTTGCCTGGTGGAGGTTATTTAATCGTGGAACACACGGAAGCATTGCACGTGATTGACGTGAATTCGGGAAATAAGTCGAATTCTGAAGAAGATCAGGAGGCGACGGCATTAAGTGTGAACCGAGAAGCTGCGAAAGAAGTAGCTCGCCAATTGCGTTTACGCGATATGGGCGGTATTATCGTGATCGACTTCATCGATATGAAGAAGGCGGATAACCGCAAGTTAATTCAGGACATCATGCGCGATGAAATGCGCGGAGATCGTTCGAAGTACACCATTTTGCCGTTAACGAAGTTTGGCTTGATGCAAATTACCCGTCAACGTGTTCGTCCTGAGATGAACGTAGCCACGCACGAAACGTGCCCTAGCTGCGGAGGAACAGGAAGTATCACGGCGAGTATCGCGGTCTCTGACATTGTTGAACAGCATTTGGAACACTTAGTGACGAAGCAAAACGAGAAGAAATTGACCATTTTGGTACATCCCTTCTTGAGTGCCTATTTCACGAAAGGTTTCCCTTCTATCCGCATGAACTGGTTCTTGAAGTACAAGACCTGGATTACGATCATGGAAGATTCCTCATTTGGCATTACAGAATTTAAATTCTTAAACCAAAATGGAGATCAAATTGAGATATCATCTTAGTATTGTAGCCTTATTTTTCGGCCTTCTTCTACCCGCTTTCGACTCGAATGCACAATGGTGGAAGAAGGCGGATGAGGCAGAGAAGGAGCGTTCCAAAGGAATGCTGTTGCTCACCACCGAAGTTCAGACGGAGGCCACCGTGGCCATCAACGAGATGTATAACTTCCATTTTCCGGAAGCTGAACGCGAATTCAATTATTTAAAAATCAAATACCCCCAGCACCCGCTGCCTGATTTTCTTTTGGGCCTGATGCAATGGTGGAAAATCGTGCCTAACACGAAGAATGAAGTCTATGACGATCGTTTGATTGAATATATGGACCAAAGTATCGAAAAGGCCGAAAAGATCTACGACGAAACCGAAAACCCAGAAGCCGCTTTCTTCATGGCCGCCGCTTACGGTTTCAAAGGCCGTCTGCACGCAGAGCGCAAGCATTGGACGCGCGCAACTTTGGCCGCTAAAAACGCCCTCAAATACCTCGAATATTCCCGCAACTTTGCTGATTTCAGCCCGGAATTGATGTTCGGCGATGGCCTCTATAACTACTATTACTTCTTCATTAAGCAGAACTTTCCCCTTCTGCGCCCAGTCTTGTGGCTTTTCCCTAAGGCAGACAAATCGCAAGGAATTGCTCAATTAGAGAAGGTCAGCTATCAAGCTTTCTACACTCGGACCGAAGCCCGTTATTTCCTCTTGCAGATTTACGGCATTGAAAATATGAACGAGAAGGCCTATGGAATGGCCAAATACACCTCCGAAACCTTCCCTGACAACCCCTATTTCCACCGGGCCTACGCCCGTTCGGCCTATCTGAACGGAAATATTCAGGAAGCTACCTCGCTGTGTAAGGAAATCTTGCGCCGCATCGAGATACATCAAATAGGCTACGAAGGAACTTCTGGTCGCTATGCGAGCTATATTTTGGGCTATTACGCCTTGTATGTGAACCGCGATCACGCGGAAGCGATGCGCTATTTTAAGCAGTGCATGGCCTTCACGAAGGAGACAGACGCCACGGATTCGGGTTATTATTGGGCCTCTGTCTTGGGATTAGCCCGTATTTCCTACCAACAACAACACTACGACGAAGCCGTGGACTTCTGCAAAGAGGTATTAGAAAGCGCAGATAAAAAGTCGCCTCAACACACCGAGGCAAAGAAATTACTTTCCGAATCCAAGAAAGCCAGAAGAAAAAAACGATAACATGAAAGCAGCCATCATCAAACAGTATTTCCCCTCCATCACCGAACAGCAATTAGCCCAATTCGAGCAATTGTTCCCCTTGTACGCAGAGTGGAATGAGAAAATCAATGTCATTTCCCGCAAAGACATTGATAATTTGATGTTGCACCACGTCTTACACTCCTTAGCCATCGCCAAATTCGTCGATTTCAAACCCGGCACCGAAATCTTGGACGTGGGCACCGGCGGTGGATTCCCCGGCATCCCCTTAGCCATCTTATTCCCAGAAGTGAACTTCCATTTAGTGGATAGCATCGGTAAGAAGATCAAAGTCGTTCAAGGCGTCGCAGAAGCCTTAGATTTGAAAAATGTTCAAGCCACTCATGGTCGTGCCGAAGACGTGGACGGTGAATTTGAATTCGTTGTATCTCGTGCGGTGACGCGTCTGTTGCCTTTCTTCGGTTGGGTGAAGGATAAGATTAGCTTAAATAGCTACCACGATGTGAAGAATGGTCTGCTGTGTCTT
>JBJTMW010000098.1:0-6868 GCA_046070715.1 Aquirufa sp.
GGGGAATTAGGCGCGGGAATTACCTTGGTGAATGAAACTTTGCCCCCCTCTAAGCGAGGAATTGGTACCTTAATCATTGCAGGGGTGGGTGCGGCAGGGGCCGTTTTTGCGCCCATCATTGCCGGCTTGAGTTCTGATCCAGAATGGTGGAGATCGTGTTATTTTATCGGTGGCGGAATGGGCTTAGCCCTTCTTTTATTGCGTTTAGGCACCTTTGAATCTTCGATGTATACGGAGATGGAATCGACGGTCAAAAAAGGTAATTTCTTTCAACTATTTTCGAATGGAGACACCTTCAAGAAATACCTGTATTGCATTTTGATGGGTTTGCCCATTTGGTATATCATCGGTATTCTCGTTTTCTCGGCGCCAGAAATCTCCAAACTCATCGGTATCGACGGTAAAATCAGTGGAGGCGATGCGATTATGTTTTGCTATCTAGGTCTTGCGCTGGGTGACTTTGCATCAGGAGCCCTGAGTCAGTGGCTGAAAAGCCGCGGAAAGGCAGTTTTAACGTATTTATTTATCGCGGTGGGCATTTGCGTGTATTATCTGTTTGGGATGTCTGACATTACGACGACACACGCCTATGTAATGATTACGTTGTTGGGTTTCTTTGGGGGCTATTGGGCGGTGTTCTTGACTTATTCGTCTGAGCAGTTTGGTACAAATTTACGGATGACGGTGACGACGACGGTCCCTAATTTTGTGCGTGGCGCCTTGATTCCTATTTCCTTGCTCTTTAAGTTTTTGATTCCATCTGTGGGCTTGATTCAGGCTGCCGCCTATGTGGGTGTTTTATGCTTTACTTTGGCCATCTACTCTGTTATTCAACTGAAAGAAACGTTCGGTAAATCCCTAGATTACACGGAATAATGGCGCTCATCTCGAAGAAGAAAAATCTGTATCGGATTAATCAGCAGCTGCGGCGGTATTTGCATAAATACAATCGGGAGCACGCGATGAATATCAGTTATGCGGATTTGTTGCGCTATGATAATGCGATCGTGCTGTATGATAAGAACGAGGTGGATACGCTGTGGGAGACCGTGTTTTATTCGCCTGGAGATCAGGAAGAGGTCTATGAGGCGCTGAAGCAGATCTATGCGGATTTGAAAACCGATGGTAACGAGGAGGTAATCAAGCACTTAGTGATCGATCGCGTGGATTATTGTACTTATGGCAATACACACCCTTTCCGGATTCGGATTGTGAACCGGGTGAATGATAACTTTGATTATTTCTACATTAAAATCGCGGATGCTTCTCGGGTGTATGGCCTAGAATTAGAGCATATTTTATCGCCAAACCGCATTAATTACGTCACCCATGAAAATACTTTGGTGGAGGAGCACATCGCGGGTGTGCCTGGCGATGCCTTTTTAAAGCAGGATTTGGAGACGAATTTAGAGTCGCCTATTCGTCTTGCCAAAGAGTTTGTTAAGTTCAACGAGCGCTGCCTCGTGCAATTATTGGGCGATATGCACAGTGCGAACTTTGTCATTATTACTACGCCGGATTTTGAGGAGATTTATTACCGGATTCGTCCCATTGACTTTGATCAGCAGTGTTACGAAGGCAAGAAAACGGTGTATCTTCCGCAGTATTTCAAGCAAAACAATGCCCTGATTGAGCTCGGGATGAAGTATATGACGCCGGAATCGGTTTGGCAATACCAGATTGAAGAGCGTTCAATGATTTCCTCTCGTCTGAAATCAGAAAGTCAACGCGTGTACGATTTAATGAATGTGATGGCAAAGGATGAGATTGCGCCGCCTGAAAATGTGGAACAATTGAAAACGGAATTAGCGAAACATTACGAGGATAATCGCTTTTTGAAATGCCAAACGATGGGAGAGATCGTATGGTTAAGCCTTGAATTAGTGATGCGTCACTAATTATTTCTTAAAGATGGACCACATCATCAGTCCATAACCCATGAGGAAGCACATTCCACCGATAGGCGCCACCGCCCCAAATATTCCTAGATTAGTCAAGCAAATCAAATACAAAGAACTGGGAAAGATAAGGCAGCCAGCAAAATGAAAATAGGCCGCTGTCTTCAAGTGCTTATTGCTGAAATTCATCTGCCAAACCCCTAAGATCAACAACGTAATTCCCCCGTACATCTGGTAGCGAGCTGCCGTTTCAAAGGTCTCCAGGCGATTAATCTCGCGCAAATAGTCCTTCCACGCATGTGCTCCAAAGGCACCTAAAGCAACAGACAACCCCGCCATCAGCGATCCAGTAAATAAAGCAAATTTTTTCATGGGGGAAATGCCGCGTGGCTTTTTGAGTGATAAAAAAAGGCCTTGTTTCCAAGGCCTTTCCATTAAGATGCTAAAGAAACTTTTAAATCGTTCAGCTTCCGCTTGATCGAATCATCGATCTGTTGGTCACCTACTTTCAAAATGAATCCACCAATTAGGCTTTCATCAATTTGTTCGATCAATTCTACTTCTTTACCGGTGTAGTCTTTCACGATTTTCGCTACCGTTGCTTTTTGCTCCGCTGTTAAAGTAGAAGCAGTAGTAACCGTTGCTTTTTGGATTCCTTTGTAATCCGTATACATCGAGATGAATTCTTTTGCCACAGCAGGAAGAATCTTCTCGCGGTTTTTGTTCGTGATGATTACGAAGATACCGTAGGTAACTGGATTGAATGTATCCTTAAATAGCTTCGCTAGGATCGCTAATTTCGTATAATGCTTAATGATTGGGCTCTTTAGCGCTAACACTAATTCGTGACTGGCTTCGCAAGTTTCTGCGAAATCAATCATGTCTTTAGCTACGGCCTCTACCGCGTTCTTTTCGATCGCGAAGTCTAGCAGGGATTTAGCGTAACGGTGAGCTACAATTAATTCTGACATGGTCTATGCGATTAAGATAATTTAACGTCAGCCATCCACTCAGTTACTAATTTCTCCTGAGCTGCTTTGTCTTTTAATTGGCTTTTTAACACTTTTTCCGCTAAGTCTAACGAAAGAGAAGCCGCTTCCTTGCGGATAGCTGCAACAGCACTTACTTTCTCTTGTTCGAAAGCTACACGCGCTTTTTCGATTTCTTGGTTAGCGGCAGTTTGTGCATCTAATTTAGCTTGAGAGATCATCGCATCGGATGCCTCTTTCGCTTGCTTGATCAACGCATCACGTTCAGCACGTGCTGAAGCGATTAATTGCTCATTACCTGCTTTTAACTCGGCCATTTCAGCGCGTGTTGTTTCAGATAATTTGATAGCCTCGTCGATGGATTGCTCGCGCTCAGCTAATGATTGAATGATCGGTTTCCAAGCAAATTTGGCTAAAAGGAAGAATAAGATTCCAAAGACAATTAGTTGCCAGAAGATAAGTCCAAAGTCTGGGGTGATTAACTCCATAGTATGTTCATTTTTTGTAAATCGTGTCAAAAAACGCAATTTGGCACCTAATGTAAACCAAATTGCGTTTTAAATGGGGTAGAATCGGTTCAAAGGCTAACCCTTTGGAGATTCTGATTGGTCTCTTATTTCAAAGTAACCAATAAACAAATTACAGCAGCGAATAACGCAACCGCCTCAACGAAGGCAGCAACGATCAACATCGCACCTTGAATTTTTCCAGACGCTTCTGGTTGACGAGCGATAGCTTCCATAGCAGAACCACCGATACGACCGATACCCATTCCAGCTCCTAAAGCAGCTAAACCAGCACCAATACCTGCAAGACCAAGACCTACAGAAACTTCTAATAAAATCGATAAAATAGACATACGATTTGGGTTTATATAAAAAAAATAATTTACAAATTAATGGTGATGCTCTTCTACTGCCGCTCCGATATAGGTCGAAACTAACATCGTAAAGATGAAGGCTTGAATGAAGGCAACAATCAGCTCAATTACGTTCATGAAAAGCGAGAAAGGAACTACTGCTAGACCTAAAGCCGCGTTTTCAAAAATGAAAATCAAGGATACTAAACTTAATAAAATGATGTGACCCGCTGTAATGTTCGCAAACAAACGAACCATTAAAGAGAAAGGCTTCATGAAGATACCTACGATCTCTACCGGAGTTAAAATGACTAACATCCACTTAGGAACACCTGGCATCGCAAAGATGTGCGTCCAATAAGTCGAACGGCCATTGAAATTTGTTACAAAGAACGCGATAATCGCTAATACTAAAGTAACTGCGATATTTCCTGTCAAGTTCGCTCCACCTGGGATCAAACCTAGCATGTTATTAAACCAAATAAAGAAGAAGATCGTCAATAAATACGGCATGAAACGACGGTAGTGCTTCTCGCCAATGTTGTTCTTCGCAATCTCATCACGAACGAAAATGATGATTGGCTCGAACATCGACTGCAAGCCTTTAGGAGCTCTGTGAGGGTTTTCTTTGTATTTACGACCGATACCGATGAAGATAGTCAATAATAAAACCGCTGAAAGTAATAAAGACGCTACGTTCTTCGTGATAGAGAAGTCATATACTTTCTCGCCATTCTCAGCGTGAATCTTTCCGTGCTCTAATACGAAACCGTTGTAAGGAATTTCTTCGTGGTGTTCATTTTTGAAATTCGAAGAAGAGAAAACTTGAACGCCTGCTGATTCCGTATAAACGATGCAAGGCAAAGGTAAAGTCGCGTGGAAATGGCCAATCGTGAAGAAATGCCAATCGTGCTCATCCGCAATGTGGTGAAGAATTAATTTACCTGGATCAAATTTTTCAGAAGGAGTTTCGTGTGCCGCCGCAGGAACAGCTGCGTGAGCCGCCGTATCTGCGTGAGCAGAATCGTGCGCTACAACTGGTTCGTTTGCGAACACATTTAGGCTAATAAAGCTCAAGAAAAGCCCTAGTAGTATATTCGAAAAGTACATTTTTTGTGTTGAAGTCTTGACCTGCATCTGAAACATTAATCTTGCTATTTTCTAAAAACGTCGCAAGTTACGAAGCAAACCAAAAATTTCAAAATTTGTACTACATAAATAGAGTACAAAAAAGTTGCTGACGAACAAGACCATATCTGGCGTGTGGATGTAGGCGAAAAAACCGATGAAAATCACGCTTAAAATAAAGCGAATCGTCAAGGAAATCATTTGAAAAGGAATGAATTTCTCGCCTTCGTTTTTTAAACCGAGTTGGGCGAGGTTGAAAGTCAAATAAGTTTGGAATAACAGAAATACAAAGATGAATTTCAGGTCTGGATGTAAATAGGTTAGGAAGGAGGTCTGTGAAAGAGCATACAGAATACCTCCCAGAAGACCGTAAAAAATCGCCATTTTTAACATAGGGCAAATATCGGTAGAAAGGAATTAATCGGCAAAGTTTTTGGAAAAAAGCGATTTCGGCTGTTACTTGCATCCTCAAATCAAAAAGCCTCGCTTGTTGATTTATAAAGAAGAAGGGAGAGACTAGGCTCAATGAACTTCTGGCAACCCGTCTGCAAATGTAGACCCCGGTGCTAATTCCTACCCCAGGCGGTGCCTGTTTAGGGAAATATAAACCATTTTGTGCATGCAAGCTGAGTTTCATCATTTTCATTCCGCGTCCCCATTTGCCCTTGAATTAGGGGGAGAATTACCTGCTTTGGATTTAGCTTACCAAACCTGGGGCAAACTCAACGCTAAAAAAGACAATGTCGTGTGGATTTGCCATGCCTTTACCGGAAGTCACGATGTGGCGGAATGGTGGCAAGGGCTCGTAGGTCCTGGTAAATTGTTCAATCCGGAGAATAACCTCATTGTCTGCGTGAATATTTTGGGTTCTCATTACGGTTCTTCCGGTCCCTTAACCGTTGATCCGAGAACAGGAAAGCCCTATTTTCACTCGTTCCCGGACGTGACGATTCGCGATGTGGTTTCGAGTTTTGAATTATTGCGCAAGGAATTAAAGATCAATCGCATCAAAACCTGTATTGGAGGCTCTCTTGGAGGTCAGCAAGCGGTAGAATGGGCGATTTTAAATCCGGGTTTGATTGAAAACCTGATTTTGGTGGCGACGAATGCGGTGCATTCCCCTTGGGGCATCGCCTTTAATGAGTCCCAACGAATGGCCATCGAAGTCGATCCATCATGGAAAGAATCACAGCCGAAAGCCGGTTTAGAAGGAATGAAGGCCGCTCGTGCAACCGCTTTGATCTCGTATCGCAATTACGAAACTTATCAGATTACGCAAGCCAGAAAGGAAAATTCCTATGGATCTTCCTTGCGTGCTGTCTCTTATCAACGTTACCAGGGCGAGAAATTAGCCCAGCGCTTCAACGCCTATTCCTATTTTCAGTTATCTAAAATGATGGATTCGCAGGATGTGGGCCGGAATCGGGGAGGTGCGATCGCTGCTTTAAAACAAATTCAATCGAAAACCTTAGTTATTGGAATCAAATCTGATGCCTTGTTCCCTATTGTGGAGCAAGAGTTTTTGGCTAAATATATTCCAGGTGCCTCTTTTCACGTCATCGACTCCCTATATGGACACGATGGATTCTTAATCGAAAGTGGATTGATGACCAAAGCTGTACGTTTATGGCAGAAATTGCAACGCCTCGAAGTCAACCCGATGGCCGATTTCTTCCAAGCCTTAGAAGCCAAACTCGCCTCTCATGAAATTTCACAATAAAGTAGTTTGGATTACGGGAGCTTCTTCCGGCATTGGTGAAGCGCTAGCTTATGCTTTTGCAGCGGAAGGTGCCCTTTTAGTGTTGTCTGCTCGTAGAGAGGAGGAGTTGCAGCGCGTGGCCAAATCTTGCGGCAATGCCTACGTTCTTCCATTCGACATGATTTCTTTGTCAGAACATGCGGATCGCGTGCAAGACGTGATTCAAACCTATGGTCGCATCGATTATTTAGTATTGAATGCGGGTGTTTCTCAGCGTTCTTTTGTGAAAGACACG
>JBJTMW010000099.1:0-3543 GCA_046070715.1 Aquirufa sp.
TACCCAAAGGTATTGTTTCAAAGCAGAATTTCCCTAATTTTGTGCCACCAATTACAAGACGGTCCGGTAGTTCAGTTGGTTAGAATACATGCCTGTCACGCATGGGGTCGCGGGTTCGAGTCCCGTCCGGACCGCCAACTACAAATTAAGTCTCTGATTTTCAGGGACTTTTTTTATGTCCGGTGCTGAATGTTCGCAGGTATGTTCAATTGTTTTTATAGTATCCCTCTACAATAAATGTTTCATTAGATTTAAAATTCCCTTTTGACGCACCTCGGCGAAGTTTTATAACAATAGCACAAGTTGCTCTTCCATAATTAGAGGGTATTGCCTCTTCGAAAATCAAAATTTTTTCAACAATGGATGGGTTAATCTCAAGATCAATATTATTAACTTCGACCTGACTTAGTTCTTGGTTCTCAATATATACTTTTAGGCCAGGTCCGAATCTATTTTTACGAGGTAAAATAAGTGTATTTAACACGTTGGACATGGTAGGCTGATTTATAATTCTATTTTCACTTACCATTACACTTGGAGAAATACCATTGATTGCATTTGGATCAGATTTTTTAGCCTTGATTACGACTTCTTCCAACACAGTATTCTCTTTCTCATTTCTGATTCTTTCTAAAATGATACGGTTTTTACGATTTTCTAATTCAGTTAAAGATTCCGTTTTATTAAGTAGATTCCAATTGATCGTGGATTTAGAAGTTGAAATGGGGGGAGTGGCTGTTAGTGTGTCTAAAATAACTTTATTCTCAGGGGTAATAAAAGTGGCTCTCATTTTGCCGAAAAAATCAATGTTTTGAAAAACAAATTGGTTCTTGGCGACAGTAAAAAATAGCTTTAATTTTTGTTCCGTTGTGTCGTTTTGTGTACTCGTTAAAACCATCGAAAGTTTAACCTCTTTTTTGTTTTCTTTTCCATCTAATCCAACTATTTGACCCCTTAAGTTTAGCCCCTTTTCTACTGAGTATTTGAGAGATGTATCAATCTGAAAGAAGTGTGAAAGTGGTTTAGTTAGTAGAATTTTATCCTTATTTAAATCATCAATAGTGATTTCAGATGGATTGACATCAATCACACGTTCACTTATTTGATTGCCATTTTTATCGATTAAAAAACAGTTAATTTCTCCAAACAAAATGTTTTTAGGGACATTGATGAGTAATGTTGGGGTATTGTTTTGAAACCTTTTCCAATAAACTAGGTGATTCCCTTTAGTTAATAATAGCGTAATTGTGTCATTCGATATTTCGTTTGTCTGGACAAACATGCTTAGTTGGTTTTTACTACTCAAATGATCCACTGTTAAAACAGTTCCTTTAGGCCGAGATGAGGGAAGCGCAAAGTCCTTATTTTCTACTTTAATTCGATATTTTTCATCTTCTTTGGGTAATAAGTCAAATACAGCTACACCCTCATTATCTGTTTGTGCGTTTGTCAAAGTATCATTTTGGCTATTCAATAATGAATAAGGAACACTTATCTTTTCACCTAAACTATTCAGCGTTTCAATGACCAATTTGGACTTCAATCTATCCACTAAATAGCCTCCCTCAATATGAACAATTAGCGTATCGAAAACTGATTTTGAGGAAACGGGTGGCTTCTCTCTTTTGAAATTTTGAGAAAAAATAGTGAAATCTTGCTTGAAGAATCCTTTATCCGAAAAATTACGCATCCAATTGGTGTATGCTCGAATTTGATAGTTACCAGATGGTAATTCTAGGGACGTTGGAAAGGACAAATCCGCTTTCCCGTCTTCTACCTTTAACGTAAATCGGTGCAATATCTTTTTCTCCTTTAAGTCGATAAACTCTACATATAAGGGAATACTTAATTGAGATGGTATATTTTCCTTTGTGTTTTGACTTAGCTTACTTTCAGTAACAAATGTCTTCAGTCGAATTGTTTCCCCCGCTAAATAATAGGGCTGAATACCATTAATATCAATTTTTTCTCTGGGGATTTCTATTAGAGCCTGTATTTGTTGAGGTAATCGGGGTGAATTTTGAGGAAAGGTAATTTTGTTATCATCAAACAATTCAAAATCTAAAGGCAGTAAATTAGCCAAACGTTTTTCACCCATTTTTCCATTAATTTCAATGGAGTAGGGGTCTAACAGATTCCCTTCGGAACTAATTACTATTTCTGACAAAGGCTTTATTTCTGAAAATTGAGCAGATAATAGTTCATTTTCATATACAATCACCATTGGTTTAAGAATGGTCAAACTATATAAATTAGGTATCGAAGTGGGCTGAATAATTTCTGGTGGGTTACATTCGAAGTACAAAGGGGAATTTGGTGATTTAGTGGATTCAGTATTCAAGAAATAAGCCTTAAAACCTTCTTCTTTTAATCGATTATTTAATAATGATTTTAAAAAGTGCCTAACTGAGCCTTGATATGCAATAATTCTATTTTCTTCCCAATGTGCTTTTTGTTTGTTGTTTTGTGCTTCAATTAATTCATATCTACTTAATCCTTTGTAGGATATTCTATTTGATTTTTTTTCAAACCCATCCAAAACGTACGTTTGTTTATAACCTAATTTTAAATTTTCAATAATAATTGGCTGGTTCGCTTGAGCTGAAAACTCCCTTGTTTCTTTATTATAGTCAATTTCGATAACCTCTTTATTCAAGATTTTAACTTCCTTTTTATTAAAGTCATTGCCTAAAAACTCACTTTCAAATTCTTTGATTTGTTTTTCCCAAACCTTATCTCGACTTCCTGTAACTTTTACTTCATTTAAGACTTTACTGTCTTCTTCTAGGGAAATTTGTACCTCCAGGCTTTTATCTAATATTTCTATATTTTGGATGGCTGATTTGTAGCCGATCATTGAAGCAACCAAACGATTGCTGCCCAATGGTATATTTTTTATTATGAAAGTCCCGTCTTGATCGGTCTGAGTTCCGATAGTTGTGCCCTCTATGTATACATTAACGAAAGGAAATGCGCTATGATCTTTCTTATCTAATACTTGACCTTTTAGGGAGAATTTTTGTTGTCCAATACTGGCAAAAGACAGTATTACAAAAACGATTAAGTATAAATATTTAGCCATGGTATTCATAACTTTCAATTACCAAGGTTAAACTTTTTGAGATTTAAATCCAAATTAGTTAGTGGAACAAATTGTCTATGGAATTGAGTGAGTGGAAAAGTGTAAATTCATTTCAATTCTGATCAAAGATTGAGCACAGAAACCATCTCCTGAAAATCATCTTTAATGAACTCCCAGTATTTACCCTTTAAGCAAATAGGGTTAAGGTCATCATCTGCATATTCAAATTGGGTTAAATTTTTAATGAGGGTATTTTTGTCATGCGAATAAGGGTATCGTTGTTCATGTAATGCTATCATCTTTTGAATGCTATAAACTGTGAGTAATTCGTGTAAATCCCAAAAATCTTTTTTTCTTCCGCCTCTTTGAATAACATCCATTTTCATGGCAATGATCTCCTCAATGGACGCCATTCGAATTGTGTCAATTTCACAATAAGGTTGGATAAATGGATCCGTATA
>JBJTMW010000100.1:0-4323 GCA_046070715.1 Aquirufa sp.
AAAAACTTCAACAAGAGTCCGGGTTTATTCTTATAAAAGAGGCTTTCAAAGACTTTGGAGCCGGCTATTTTTTGATCGATCAGCACTTGCAAGAAGACTTCGTCTAGCCAAATCTTCCAAGGATTGACAGGAATAACGAGCGAGGCAGATGGGCCTTTTTCAAGTGCAGAGACAAGATCTTGGCAGAATTTTTGAGTTCGGTAAAAACTATAGCCGGTTGTGGATTTTACGAAGCCGCCGCTCGTGCCTATTTTGAGGTGTTTTTGGTATAAATTGGCTGGTTTATTCGGATTATTCCGCATTGGAATCACGCCACTCTCTTCCTCTTTTAACAAATAATCGTCTTCTGTTAGCCCGTAATAAGCGAATAAATACGATCTGATTTTGTCTCGGTAATATTCCGGCTCGCGCAAGGTTCCTGAGAAAAAGGTATATTCAAATAAGGCCTTTCGAGGGCTAGTGGGTAATACATACATAAATTCACACTCGTTCTCAAAAGCCACACGGAAGTCAAATAAGTGTGCCGCATCCGTTTCGAAGTTATTAAAATTGCATTCGACCACCCAGCCTAAAAAGTGTTGCTTCAGGTGTTTGGGATTAGTATTATCGCAAGGAAATGGGCTAAAGCTATCGATGATTTTTTCTGAGGCATAAAAGGAGCCTTCTGAAGTATTAACACAAGATCCTATTCCCTGATAACTGATGGATTCAATTTCAGCCTGAAGGTAGTGAATGTTTGAATGTTTGCTGAGTTCGGTCTCTAAGTGTGAAAACCACGCATTGCCGTTTATCTTCCGATAGGAATAAGGCTCGATATCGATCTTTAAAGAGGAAGGTCTCGCGCTGTGGAAATAGAGAGAATCCCAGGATTTTTCTGCCAAAGCATCAAATTCCGATGACTCATCCGACCAATAACAAAAGGTTTGTTCGTTTCGAACGCCCCGATCGATGATCAAGACTCGCTTGTCGGAGAGACTACTTTGGCCTAAATAATAAGCAAAAGATAAACCGGCCATTCCCCCACCCGCCAGGATGTAATCGTATTCTCGATAGGCTGGGCCGGGTAATTGCATAAACTAGATGTGCTTTTCCGCATGGTAACTCGAACGAACTAGGGCTCCTGATTCCACGTAGGCAAGCCCGCGTTTCAATCCTTCTTCCTTGTACATCGCGAAAGTGTCAGGATGAATCCACTCGATGACCTCATGGTGCATTTTCGTAGGCTGTAAATATTGGCCTAAAGTCAACACATCCAAACCATTCTCCACTAAATCATCCATCGCTTTTAATACTTCGTCTTGGGTTTCGCCTAAACCTAGCATGATGCCGGATTTATTGCGTTTACCGAACTCTTTCGTCCGCTTGATTTGCTCTAAACTACGTGCATATTTCGCTTGTGGGCGAACGTAGCGGTACAAACGCTCTACCGTTTCCATGTTGTGGGAAACGACTTCTTGTCCGCCTTCGATCATGCGAATCAAGGCATCCCAATTCGCTTTCACGTCAGGAATCAACGTTTCGATGGTCGTGGCAGGAGTGGTTTCTTTAACTGCGCGAACGGTTTGGTACCAAATTTCCGCCCCTTTATCTTTCAATTCGTCGCGGTTCACCGAGGTGATTACGGCATGTTTTACCTGCATTAATTTGATGGCATCGGCTACGCGGCGGGGTTCGTCCTCATCGTATTCGTTTGGACGGCCGGTTGCTACGGCGCAGAAAGTGCAAGAACGCGTGCAGACGTTTCCTAGAATCATGAAGGTCGCTGTGCCCTCACCCCAGCATTCCCCCATGTTTGGGCAATTGCCGGATTGGCAAATCGTATGTAATTTGTATTCGTCTACGATTTTGCGGACGTTCGTATATTTTTCGCCAATAGGCAATTTAACGCGTAACCAATCTGGTTTGCGGGAATTGGCCGCTGGACTAACTTGAGGTAATTCAATCATCTTTTTTCTATTTACTTTTTCCAAAGAAAAAGGTCACATAACCCGTCGTATAAACAGAGCGAGGGGTAGTTTGGTTTAAAATTTCAACGGGTTGGCTAAAATAATCGACAATAAATCCGGTTTCTACAGCCAGGTAATTTTGTTTTAAGGTCTCAAATTTAAACTCGAGCGCTGTTTTCAGGTGCCAGCCGGGGATAAATTTGGCTTGAGCTAATCCAGAGAAGAAACTTCCTTCTCCACTGATGATGGATTTGTTATAGCTGTTGTCTAAAGCTTTAGCCATGGGTACACTCGTCGTCGCCGAGCGACCTGAACTGACGTCAGTATAGACAATATCAACATAGTTAGGTTTCTGAATTCCAATCGTGGGACCCGTCGCAATTCGGCCGTTCAGGCTGGTTCCTCCATCACTGGCTTGTTTTAAGAGCGTCCATTGGCGTCCGTATTCAGGTCTAAAATTGATTAAGTAGTTCAATTTTCCTTCCACATAGGTTTTGCCATTGTACGAAAAAGGGGAGTCAAATTCGCGGTAATCTTTTGTATTAGTCAGGTCAAAATTCACAAATGATCGGTTTCGAAAGGTTTTTATGAAGCTAAATCCGCCCAATATACCCGAGTTTGTATTCGTATTGACCCCAATACCCCAGGACGAGGAATGCGTTTGCGTTTCTTTTTTCTGGGGTGCTGCTGATTTTCTTTGGCCCATCATCAAAAATGGTACCCCTAAAATCACCCACAAGAAAAAAAATCTAGGCATTCAAGTAAGGTTTAATTTCGTCTACCGAAATGTCCCAATGTGTGGCAGAATAGGGGCAAGCCCCTTTGTCAATCACCAAAACTTGTGGGGATTGGTGTTCTACGGCGAATTGTTCCGCAATTTGGCCTGAAATAGGTCTATAGGCGATTAAATCCAAATAATAAGCGGGTGTGCTTTCTGAATCCCAAGCCCTTTCAAAGCGATTCAATGCAGTCGAAGAGATCGAGCATCGTGTACTGTGTTTGAAAATTACCACTGGTTTTTCTTGTGATTTTTCCACAATCTCCGCCAGTTGTTTCTCGTCTGTTAAGGGTATCCAATTCATATTCACCTGCCTTTTTCGTAATTTTAACAATTCAACATCAAATTTAGTAAAAAATGAGGGTTTGCCTCTATTCTTTTGTCTTGTTTTTATATCGGGGACTGATTCGATTCGCGGCTTTGTTTCAATCTAAAGCTGCGTTGATGAATGAAGGCCAAAATCAGGTTTGGGCCGGTCTCGAGCAGCATTTCAAAACGAATGAAAAACCAGTCGCTTGGTTTCATACCGCCTCGATGGGTGAATTTGAGCAGGGGAGACCTATCATTGAAGCCTATAAAAAGGAAAATCCTACCCATTTTATCTTGGTGACTTTCTTCTCGCCCTCCGGTTATGAGGTGCGAAAAAACTATGCTGGAGCTGATTATGTGAGTTATTTGCCTTTAGATGGGTTTTTCAATAGTAAGCGTTTCTTGGATTTAGTGAAGCCTTCTTTGGCGGTTTTTGTGAAGTATGAATTTTGGCATTATTACCTGACTGGCTTGAAGAAAAGGGGAGTTCCTACGATTTTAGTTTCAGCCATTTTTCGACCTAATCAGGTGTTTTTTCGCTGGTATGGTGGCTTTTACCGTCGTTTATTGGATTGTTTTACGCACCTTTTTGTTCAAGATCAGGCTTCCGCAGATTTGCTGCAGCGGTCGAATGTGACGGTGGCAGGTGATACCCGATTTGATCGAGTGTTGGATACGTTACGGAATCCGGTATCCTGGGATTTACTAACGCAATTTTTAGACAACAACGAATTTATGGTGGTGGGATCTGCCTGGCAGGCCGATATGGATGTGTTGATTCCGCTCATCAATTCGAAGAAATATCCTTTTAAATGGGTGATTGCACCGCACGAAATTCATCCGGTGGAATTGAAAGCTTGGGAAGAAAAGATTGAATTGCCGGTTTCTTATTCCAAAGGACCTGTGCGCGAAAAGGCCGAAGTACTTTTTGTAAATGAAGTCGGTCGTTTAGCGAATTTGTACCGAGGGGCCTCTTTTGCCTACATTGGAGGTGCATTTGGGGATGGTTTGCACAATACTTTGGAGGCGGCGGTGTTTGGTCCTACGGTTTTCTTTGGCAATAAAAACTACTTGAAATTTCGGGAGGCTCGGGATTTAATCGAATTAGGACTGGCTTTTCCAATTGCTACCACGGAAGAATTAGATCAGGCCATGCGGGTGATATACGATGTGGACGATGTTTTTGTGAATAAACAAGTGCAATCGCGTGCTTTTGTCCAATTGCAAGCGGGTGCAACGGAAAGAATCAGTCAATTTGTGCGTAATTTAGCAATCGATGGAAGGAAATAA
>JBJTMW010000101.1:0-4049 GCA_046070715.1 Aquirufa sp.
CTGCTCCTTCGTCAAATACTTATGCGAAGAACTGAAAATATCCGGCACAAAACCCAGAGATGCCAGCATCTGCTCTGGTGTCTCTTTTTCCACTAAAGCGGAAATGCGTCCCTTATTGATGGCTGTTTTCCAGTAGTGCAATACCGCGAAATCAAAGCTCTGCAAAATCAAAGAAGCAGGTGAAATATGAGCTGAAATCACAGACCACACGCGATCCGCAAATTCCTTTACCGTTGCCGGTTGTGATTTGCCATATTCTATTGGCTCAGATTTTATCTCGATATTATAGTAAACTGGGCGACCACTTTTACGAGTAAAAGCTTCCCCTAGCGCTAAAACTTCCGATAATAATGGCTTATAAGTCGCAACTTTCATTTGCTCCGGAAACAGTTTGTTCCCACGGGAACCTACGTCGAAGGTTTTGATTTCGGCATAGGTCTTTTGGTATAAATTAATCGTGGCATCCGTCACGGGTTTTCCGTCCGGGAAAGAGGCATATAAAGGGTTCAGGTAAGGCTCGTGGGAAACATAGACTTGTCCGTCTGCAGAAAGACACACGTCCATTTCGAGTACCGTCACCCCCATTTCTAACGCATGTTGAAACGCGGGTAGGGAGTTTTCCGGATACAGCCCTCTGCAGCCCCGATGTCCTTGAATCACAGGCGATTGCCCCATAGCAATTAGATTAATACACAATAATAAGCAAAGAAGCTTTCTCATGGTTTATTCACGACGGGTTTTTTAGCCGCTGCTTTTTTAGCTCGCTCCTCGATAATTTCGTTCACACGGGTATATAATTTGACGAAAGCGGCCGGGTCTTTGACATAGGAACCTAGGCTTTTGGCCACCTGAGTGGAATCAAGACCCCGTTTCTTCAAAGTCTGCTTTGAAAGTTCATGATAGAGCACAAGAGAAGTATCTGAATTGCCTACGTGCATGTTTTGGATAGTTGCTTCATCAATGTGGATATCTGCCAAAACCTGTGCCATCTGTTCCTGCTCTAATCGGTTCTTATCTGATTCACTCGTGCACGAATAGACTCCAATCGCACTCAGGGCCAAGAAAAGCAATAAATAGACCTTTTTCATCTTGTAAATATACCCGTAAATTAGAAAGCTTTTAGCTCATTTCATTCAGATTGGGTAAAATTTAGGTAATTTAGTCTCGTGGATATGGACATCAAAGCCTTCCTGACCCATGTCGTTCAGCTGGAAATACGCATTAGAAAAGCGATTAACACGCAAATGCATGGAAATTTCTCCTCCGTCTTTAAGGGATCGGGCTTAGAGTTTAGTGACCTACGCCAGTACCATTATGGAGACGACGTGCGCCACATTGACTGGAACACCTCATCGAAGGGTCACGGGACTTTTGTGAAGCTTTTCAAAGAGGAAAAAGAGCAAACTGTTTTCTTTTTAATCGACGTCAGCGCCTCTGGAACGGTGGGAAGACGTGGAAATAGTAAAATCAAGACCTTGAAGGAAGTCGCTGGCGTATTAGCTTTTGCTGCGATCCAAGAGGCAAGTCACCTCGGCTTTGTTTGCTTCAGCGACAAAAACGAGAAATACATGCCCCCGGCGATGGGCAAAAAGCACGGATACAAAGTGATTTCGGAGCTATTTAGGGTAGAGCCAGAGAATACGGCCACGGACCTAAAGGCGGGATTAACCTTTGCTTTGCAAACCTTAAAACGCAAAAGTCTTCTATTCGTTTTATCCGATTTTATCGATGAGGGTTATGAAGATTTATTGCGCGCTGCTGCCTTAAAGCACGATTTAGTGGTGCTGCACACGCTCGATCAACAAGAAATTCAATTACCCTCCATGGGCATCATTCCCATTTACGATCCAGAACGAAAGCGGACGACTTGGGTGAATACCTCTGCGCGTGCGTTCAAGCAATTGCTTCAACAACAGGTGAAAAACCGCGGCGGAGAATTGAAGGAAATGTGCAAGAAATGGCACGCGGATTATGTGGAATTACGTTCGGGCGAGGATTTCGTGCCGGCATTAGTCAAACTTTTTAATGCCAGACGCTAATGCAAGAGACGCCATTCATCATTAAAGGGAAGTTTCAGGAGGATTCGGTGGTCATCGGACAGCCCATCCACTATTCCTTGTATGTGCGTCATCCGAAGGACCAGGAGGTATTTTTTCCGAATGCGAACCAGAATTTTGGGGCCTTTGAGACCGTGAAACGCGAGTTTTTTGCGACGAAGACGACGGCCAGTGGATCCTTGGATTCTGCGGTTTATACCTTGCGATTATTTAATTTAGCACCCGTCCAAAAACTCCAAATACCTATTTACCTGCTTCAGGAGCCCGATTGTACAATCATTTATCCGGTGGTAGATAGCGTGCATTTGAAGCGCTTGTTGCCGCATCCAGAGCAGATTGATTTGGATTCTTTGTACCAAAGTATCCCCATCCAGCCCCTCAGCCCTAAAACGGATTTAAAAAACGTGTTTGCGGCGGGAATTAGCTTATTGATTTTGGCGGGTTTGATTTACTGGATTTTTGGAAAAGCCATCACTAAACTCTTCAAACGCTACTTATTGTGGCGACGTCACCGCGAGTTTAGACGCACTTTCCAGCGCTATGCGCGGCAGGTGGCGGGAACTCCGGTGGGTTTACTGAATCTGGAGCGGGCCTTCTCCGGCTGGAAGAAATACGTAGAGGAATTAACACAATTGCCATTTACGACGTTTACTTCGAAGGAAATGCTTGATAATTTAGCAGATGAGGCGATGGAAAAGGTTTTAAATGAGATGGATTCGGCCATTTATGGCGGAAACTTCTCGCAAAATACGACGGAATCTGTACAGTATTTAGAGGCTTTGGCAACGAATTTATACGAAATAGAACAGGAAAAAATCCAGAAGAATGAAGTTTAATCCGCTGTATTCTTGGCACCAAATTCAGGCATTCTTCACCTTCGAGTGGGAGAATAGCTTGTTTTTGTATGGCTTGATTTGGCCCTTCATCGTCTATTTTATCAAGTATTTACGCCAACGCGGCAACCAGCCACGCCTGGAATTATCGCTTTCGGTGCCCTTGCAGCAAAACCGAATTTCGCTTTTGTTGAGTTATGTCCCTATGGTCATTCAGATCTTGTGCATCTCCTCTGTCATCATCGTGGCGGCAGGTCCTTATCGCGTGATCAAGCACCAGAAAAAGCAGGTGGAAGGAATTGACATCGCACTGGCTTTGGACATCTCCTCCTCTATGCAGACGCGGGATATTAGTCCCAGTCGCTTAGAAACGGCGAAAACAATGGGCAAGGAATTTATCCGCCAACGGAGTCATGATCCCATTTCGCTCATCGCTTTCGCAGGCGCACCCTATTTAGCGAGCCCCATCACCACGGACACCGCTTTTTTATTGCATCAATTGAAGCTATTCCAAACGAATCAAATCGTGGAAGAGGGAACGGCACTGGGCGACGCTTTGGGGATGTGTATCAACCAAATCCGTGACTCCGAAAACCCCAAGAAAATCAGTATCCTGATTTCCGACGGTAACAATACCGCGGGGAATCTCGACCCGGTTACCTCCGCGGAACTAGCGAAGAATTTCAACATCAAAGTCTATACCATCGCCGTAGGAAGCCTTCAACCGAGCATCGACCCAGTGGATGAAACGACCTTGCGCGAGATCGCAAGACTAACAAAAGGGAAATTCTTTCGGGCTACAAACGGACAGGCTTTGCAACAAATTTTCCAGGAAATTGATAAAATGGAGGCCTCGGTGGTCAAAACAGTTACTTGGGAAGAGCACATCTCCCTTTCTTACCTATTTGCAGAAATTGCGCTCATCCTGTTCTTCATCGGATTATGGGTTCGCATCAGCTGGATAGGCAACTCTTTAGAAGATTAATATGGTTTTATTTCCGCACGCGAAGATTAATATAGGCTTGTACATCACGAAGAAGCGCAAGGATGGGTTCCACGATTTGGAGACCTGTTTCTTTCCGGTGCCTTGGACGGATGTGCTGGAGATTACGCCTTCAGAAGGGGAATTCACGTTCAGCTCCTCTGGCCTAGAAATCGC
>JBJTMW010000102.1:0-2789 GCA_046070715.1 Aquirufa sp.
TAACGTGCGGTCCTTCAATGGGCCAGTCACTTCAATTTTTGAGAAGGCTCTTTCCTGTACCAAAGTCCCAGGAACCAAGGTCTCGTTATAATCTAGCTTCACCGCATCAGCCTTTCCAGCCGTCATCGGTGAAACCGTCAAGTCATACAAAGGATAGGTGCCCTCGCGCTCTAATTTGTTCAAATCAGAGATATGTCTGTCTCCCGTGAAAAAGAGGACGCCAGGGATCTTTCGGTTCTTTAACTCTTTCAATAAATACGTTCTCTCTGCCTCATAATTCGCCATATTTTCAAATACTTTGGCAGGGCTGATTACCTGACCGCCATTGACAATTATTTTAAAACTCGCCTTGGAAGTGGACAGTTGGTCTAACAACCAATTCATCTGCTTAGCACCCCAATAGTCTTTATTGGGGTCATTTAACTCATTCGGTGCTTTGTTCCAGCGATCGTCCATCAAGAAAAATTCCACATCGGCCCATTGAAATTTGCCTGTAATTCCCTCGTTTGGAAAAACGTAATTCGGATTGCCCCAATACATTTTGAACATCTCTAATGAGGTGTATTTTAACGGGAAAGAGCGATCTGAATCATTGGGGCCATAATCATGGTCATCCCAAATCGCATAGTGGTGTACACTTCCTAACAAGGGTTGCATGGATTTAACGGCACGCGCATGATCGTTCCGGTGAATCATCCCTGTTCTCGTATAATCCGGTTCGCGGTAATAAAAGTTATCTCCGCCCCACAACATAAAATCGGGTTTCTTCGCATACATCGCGGCATACACTTCATCCGCGCCACCATAAGGACGACCTGGGCGATCTGTTCCTTCTTCATTCACATAATTACACGTTCCAAAAATAAAAGAGAAGGCAGGTGGATCATGACGGTATTGCCAAAGATCCTGCGTTTGGAACTCCAAAGGATAATCAAAAGCTATTTTTTTGCCATTCACCAGCACCTCGTACTCGTATTTTTTACCCATGGTCACTTCATCTGCGATGATACGTGCGATGTAGGCTGTCGTCTTTTCCGTGTGAATAGGATCGGTTTTATGAATGGTCTTATCTCCTTTTTTCCAATACTGAATGCTGACATCCGCTGGTTTTTCGGTCTGTACCCAAACCAAAACTTCCCTCATTTCGGAATAGCCTAACATGGGACCACTCTTGATTTGAGCAATCGCTAAAAGCGGTACTGCAAGGAATAAGGCGATTAATATTCTTTTCATATTCGTTAGATTAGTATCTTTGTGGCTTACAATTTCCCCTATGGCATATTATTCAATTCAGAACATTCCTTTAACCGATTTGGCCAAAGAATTTGGTACTCCACTTTATGTATACGATGCCGACAAAATTAGGGAAAAAATCTCGGTTTTAAGACAGGCCTTCGCCGGAATCGACTTAACAATTAAGTACGCCGCTAAGGCAAATACGAATTTGTCCATTTTACGCTTAATGCGGGAGAATGGCGTCGATATGGATGTCGTTTCACCACAAGAATTAGAGCTAGGTTTAATTGCGGGATACGAAGGATCAAATATCACTTTTACCCCTTCTGGAGTGCATTTTTCTGAGATTGAATATGCAGTTTCTAAAGGAGCTATTGTTAACCTCGACAATTTATCGGTGTTAGAAAAGTTTGGCCAAACCTACGGTTCATCACAACCTTGTTTGATTCGCATTAAGCCGCACGTTTTTGGAGGGGGGAATGAGAAGATTATGACGGCGCATCCAGAATCGAAATTTGGTATTTCTATTCACCAGAAAGCCGAAATTTTAGCCATCGTTGAAAAATACAAAATCAATGTAATCGGTTTGCACCAGCACACCGGTTCTGATATCAAAGATGGAAAGACTTTCGAGCAAGCTGCATCGGCTCTTTTTGACTTTGCTTATGACTTTAAGGACTTGCAAATCATCGACCTAGGTGGAGGTTTCAAAGTGCCTTATTCTCCCGAAGATCCAGGAGTCAACATGCAGGAAGTAGGCCAAATCATGAGCGACGCCTTCCGTACGTTCTGTGCTAAATATGGCCGAGAATTACGCCTTTGGGTAGAGCCAGGTAAGTTTTTAGTCAGTGAATCAGGCACCTTTTTAGCGGAAACGAACGTGGTAAAACGCGATCCTGTAAAAACCTTTGTGGGCATTAATTCGGGCTTAAATCACTTGATTCGTCCCATGATGTACGGCTCCTACCACTATATTTTCAATGCCTCTAATCAAGATACTTCGAAGCAAGAAGAATACCGCGTTACAGGGTATATCTGTGAAACGGATACCTTCTCTTTTGACTTTAAAGGAAAGCAAAATGAGCGCCTTTTAAATGAAGTGAAAGAAGGCGATATCATTGCCTTAGCCAATGCGGGCGCTTATGGATTTACCATGGCTTCGCATTATAACTCCCGTTTTTTGCCAGCTGAGGTGTTAGTGGATGGGGGAAAGGCTCGGGTTATACGGAGAAGGGAGACCTTGGAGGATATACTACGTAATCAAGAGTAGAGATAGGAGAGTATAGAGCATAGATGTAGAATCAAAAAAGGGGCGAATGCCCCTTTTTTGATGAATATGATGGCTGTAGCCAGTAAGCTGCTAAAGTAATTACTATTTTTCTAATGATTTAATGTACGCAGATGGAGTTATACCAGTCTGTTCTTTGAAGGCATCAATGAATTTTGACCTGGAGGCAAAGCCGGCATTAGAGGAAATGGCTTCAATGGTGATTTTTTTAGAATCGCCTGAATCAATCATCTCAATCGCATAGTCGATGCGTATTTTTTTTCTC
>JBJTMW010000103.1:0-2594 GCA_046070715.1 Aquirufa sp.
AGGATTTGCGGCATCCATTCGATGTATTGTTGGCGAGCCATGTTAGTCGACTCACTCATATTCATCATATAGAAATCGCGGTTATTATCGTGTCCGATGTATTTTTCATACAGACGTGGCAAGTTATCCGTCGAGCGTTTCAGCGTATCCGCCTTGCGCATGTACCAATTCGAAACGAGTTCCTGACCATCTGGATTCGCGTGAACAAATAGGATGATGGTGTTTTGGAGAATGCGTTTCGTTTCCTCATCATTGCGAGTTGTGAACTGGTAGATCGACTCGATCCATTGGTGGATTCCCACCGTTTCGGTGGCGTGTAAACCGCCGTCGATCCAGACGATGGCCTTTCCTTCTTTGGCCAAAGACTTAGCTTCCTGCTCAGACAAGCCTTCCGCCCGCGCCAAACGCTGCGAAATGGCCTTGTACTTCGCTAGATTGCGAATGTTCGCGGGATCAGAAACGATGACCATGTATTGATTTCGACCCTCTTCGGTCTTGCCAATCGACTGCAATTTCACCCGATTAGACGCCGCAGCCACCTTTTTCAGGTAGCCTTCGGTCTGCGTAAACGTAGCTAAATGGTAATTATCGCCTATGTTAAAGCCAAAATGCGATTTAGGACTAGGAACCTGCGCGCAAATCGTCAGCGACGCGAATAATAGAACGAGTAAGATTTTTTTCATAGGTTGAATCAGGTAAGCATTAAAGATAGAAATATAGAAATTAATATTTAGCTTCGTGGCTGAAAAATACCATGCTATGTATAAAAAAATATCCTTTATTGGCCTGATTGCGATGGCCGCTTTGAGCACGATGTCTTTGACCAAGGCGCCTGCTGTTACAGAAGAGCCTGCAGAGGTGAATTATACTAAATATTGCGCGTCTTGCCACGGTGAAAAAGTGGAAGCCTTTGTGGATCGCCAATGGAAACATGGGAATAAAAAATCCGAAATCTTGCAGAGCATAACAAACGGCTATCCGGATTTAGGCATGCCTACGTGGAAAGAAGTGTTGACTCCTAAAGAGATTGAAAAATTAGCCGATTTAATCGTTGAAAATTTAGCGGGTGTGGAACAATATAAGTTCGCTAATAAACCGACTTCGAACATCTTTAAATCGGACGGAATGACCATTGCATTGGATACCATAGCGACTGGATTAGATAGCCCTTGGGGTTTTGTGCAGTTGCCATCGAACGATTATTTGATCACAGATCGCGCGGGTGTATTGTACAAAGTAGACCAAAAACGCAATAAAACAGCCATCACAGGAACACCAGCAGTGTACGCGCAAGGTCAAGGTGGTTTATTGGATATCGCACTTCATCCTCAGTTCGAGAAAAACGGCTGGATTTATTTGTCGTATTCTAAGTTTAAAATGGAGGATGGGGCCAAAGTAAACACAACGGCAATCGTTCGTGGAAAAATCAAAGACAACATGTGGGTAGAGGCGCAAGAGATTTTCGAAGCGAAGCCTTACACGAAAACATCTTTGCACTTTGGATCTCGAATCACATTTGACAAACAAGGTCATATTTTCTTCTCTGTAGGGGAGCGTGGAATGGAGAAGGTATTCCCGCAAAAATTAGATAGCGATAATGGAAAGATTCACCGTCTAAATGACGATGGAACAGTTCCGGCGGACAATCCATTCAAGAACACGGATCACCCGAGCATCTATTCGTATGGACAACGCAACCCACAAGGTTTGACGACGAATCCATGGACAGGCGATATTTGGGAGACAGAACACGGTCCTCGTGGGGGTGATGAAATCAACATCATCCAAGCAGGCAAAAACTATGGCTGGCCGGTGATTACCTACGGAATTAATTACGACGGAAAACCGATTTCGGCTATTTCCAAAAAAGAAGGAATGGAGCAACCTATCTCCTATTTCATCCCATCCATCGCCCCATCTGGCCTGACGTTCGTGACGGGGGATAAATACCCAGCATGGAAAGGCAACTTGATGATCGGTTCTTTACGTTTCAACTATTTGAACCGTGTGGAGGTGAAAAACAACAAAGTCGTGAAACAAGAGAAAGTCTTGTTAAACGTGGGCCGAATGCGCAATGTGGAGCAAGGCCGCGATGGGTTTTTGTATATTGGGGTGGAGAATCCGGGGATGGTTTTTAGATTGCGCCCACAATAGATTCATTTTACGATCATTTGCTTGGTCTTACTGAAATTGCTCTACGCGATAATTTCTGGTAAGACCAAGCAACTAATCTTCAATAATTGAATCTATTTGCATTCAATCTATTCTCTCTATATATCTGAGGGTAATTACTATACTATCAAAAAAGGGCTTCGGCCCTTTTTTGATTCCAATTTATGCTTTGTGCTCTATGCTTTGTGCTTTACAAAATTACTAAACTATCAAAAAAGAGCTTCGGCCATTTTTTGATTCCAACTTTGTGCTTTGTGCTTTATTCTTTGTGCTTTAAACTCCAAAATAACCATTTATCAAAATCTAGCGCGTGGTGCAACTAAATTAGTGAAATTTGCATCTTCAAAATTCATTAACAAATTGCCTAGATGAGATTATTGATTTTATTGACATTCTGTACAATTACGGCTTTTGGCCAAAAT
>JBJTMW010000104.1:0-4131 GCA_046070715.1 Aquirufa sp.
AAATAAGTACCACGAAACCTATTTAGCGGGTAAAAGCAAGGAAGAATCACTCATTGAAAGTGCTTCCAAGGTAGGAAGAACCTTGTTTCTCGCTAATTTGACCACATCGATTGGTTTTGGGGTTTTTGCCTTTACGGGATCCGCTTTGTTAGTGGAATTTGGGATTGTGGCGGCGTTAAATGTGATGATCACCTTCTTCGTTTCGCTGGTATTGATTCCTATATTCTTTAGCTTTTTAGCTCCTCCAAAGCAGAAAGATTTAGCGCATTTTGAGTCGGTGAGAGTGAATAGATTCTTGAACCGAGTGGATATTTGGGTGCTGCATCACCGGAAGTTTATCTATGGATTCATTTCAATCGTATTAATGATCTCTTTCTATGGCTTGAGTAAGATTCAAGCCGTGGGTTATATTGTGGACGATTTGCCACGAGACAATGCCATTTATACCGATTTGAAGTTTGTGGAAGAGCGTTTCAAAGGCGTAATGCCATTTGAAGTCAATATTGATGCGTTTGAAAAAGGGAGAGCGTTGACACCGGAACTTTTGGCCAAAATAAAAAGAACCGAAAAATTAGTAGCCAAGTATCCTGAATTCACCCAAGGGCTTTCCATTTTAACGGCGACAAAATACCTCTACCAGGTTTACCGTGGTGGAGATCCTAAATATTTCACATTACCTGGAATAGATGAATTAGCTAAGCTAAAGGACTTCCAATCGAGCCTTGAAGGTAAAAATAACAACCTATTCGCCGGATTCATTGACAAAGACAAACGTTTCACACGTATCAGTTTCCAAATGCAAGATGCCGGAACGGTACGCACGAAACAATTATTTGATGAGATCCAGCCCAAAATCGACAGTATTTTTAGAACCGATATCGAAACAGGCGAATTACTCCCTAAAGGGAATAAACGGGGTTACCAAGCCGATGTGACGGGTAATTCAGTCATCTATGCGTTCCAAACCGAGTACTTGCAAGTCAATCTCATCGAAAGCACGATAACGGCCATCATTTTGATATGTATTTTGATGGCACTCCTTTTCCGTTCTTGGAAAATGGTGTTGATTTCTACCCTACCTAGCTCAATACCATTGATTATCACAGCTGGTCTGATGGGCTATTTTGGCATTGCCCTTAAGCCGAGTACGATTTTAATCTTCTCCATTGCTTTTGGAATTTCAAGCGATGGCACGATTTATTTCTTAACACGTTACAAAGAAGAGTGGGCTAAGAATAACCAGAATATTCAGAAAGCAGTGCAAACCACCATTTTAAAAACGGGGGTTTCTATGTTTTATACGGCCATGATTCTTTTCTTTGGTTTCTTTATCTTTACGGCATCTACTTTCAAAGGAACACAGGCCTTAGGCATTTTGGTTTCAGTCACCTTATTAATGGCCATGATTTGTAACTTGATCTTATTACCAGCCTTCTTGTTAGGATTAAATAAAAAGGAAATATCCACCATACTAGAAGAAGATCTGTAAATGGCTGAAAAAAAACCGTCTCTGTATACCATTTCCTTCTTTTTGCTTTGCCTGAGTAACTTTTTGTTTTCGGCTAGTTTTTCGATGATTATTCCAGAGTTACCGGATTATTTAGCGAGCCTAGGTGGTAAAGAATACATCGGTTATACCATCGCTCTTTTTACGCTAGCAGCGGGAATATCTCGTCCATTCTCAGGTAAATTAACGGATCATATTGGACGCATACCCATTATGGCTTTTGGGTCCCTGGTTTGCTTTATTTGTGGCGGACTTTATCCTTTATTGCATACTGTACAGGGTTTTTTATTCCTTCGCTTCATTCACGGGATGTCAACGGGCACTAAGCCCACAGCAACAGCTGCCTATGTAGCTGACGTGATTCCGGAGGACCGCAGAGGGGAAGCACAAGGAAGTTTGGGTATATTTACTGCTACGGGAATGTCCATTGGACCCGCGATAGGCAGTTTCTTGGCAGCACATTATGGTTTAGATCAAATGTTCTACATCTCCTCCCTTTTTGCGCTAGCCTCCATTCTCATTCTAAGTAGGATGAAGGAGACTTTGCCAAAGGCCATGAAATCTCACTTCAGCCTATCTCTCTTTCGCATAGGCTGGAAAGATGTGTTTGAACCGAAAGTGATTCCAGTTTTTTGGGTGATGCTATTCGTTTCCTTTTCAGCCGGAGCAATGATTACCTTAATCCCAGATACCTCTAAAGTCGTGGGGTGGACGAATAAAGGATTGTATTTTACCATATATACCATCTCATCGATTGTGATTCGGTTCTTTTTTTCCAAAGCCTCCGATCAATATGGACGAATTCCGGTGTTGATTTTTGGCAGTTTTATGTTGAGCCTTTCGATGTTTTTACTCGTATTTTCAGCGAATTCTTATCTACTTATTTCCTCTGCAGTTATTTATGGAATTGCTTGGGGATTCAATACACCTACTTTGGCAGCCTGGACCAATGACTTAGGCGACAAAAACCATATGGGGAGAGCGATGGCCACCATGTATATTGCTTTAGAAGCAGGAATCGGCATAGGCGCCTATATTTCAGGCGAAATTTACCAAGGAGTGGCGAGCAAAATTCCCATCCCCTTTCTACTTGCCGCCCTTTTAGCTTTATTAGCCTTTCTCTTATTGTGGACAAAAAAAAGAAATTGGACCTATGGAATTTAGCGAATACTTACTTCAAAAAAATATCTCCTCCGCTCAATTTTCAGCGGTAGAACCGGCTCTTTTTCAAACCTGGTCTAACCAGTTTATTCTGCTGCACCCCGCTAGTTTCACCGAACAAAATAAGTTCATTATTAACAAAATCCGAAGAAAATATCCTTTGAAAAAGGAGTAATCTTTCACAATTACTGTCTTTTATTTAGTAAATAACCGGAAAAACATTGCACTATATAAATAATTGATTCTGTCATTTATTTGAAATGTACTAAATCCGGAAATTTGTAAAAAATAATACAAAGACAATGCCAGAAAGCAATCTACAAACCCTCTTCCCTGCTGCTGGGGAAATCCCTAAAGAATATGATTTAACGCATCCTATTGAACAAAAAGAATATTTGGTCAATGGCGAGATGCGTCAGTGGAAAGGTAAAACGCAAGACGTTTGGTCACCTATCTATGTAAAAACGGACAAAGGTTTCGAACAAAAACGGATAGGCTCTTATCCTATCACGGACGCTGCAGATGCCATGGAAGTTTTGTATGCTGGTGTTAAGGCTTATTCCAATGGACGTGGCGAATGGCCCTCTATGACTGTAGCACAACGAATCGAATGCGTAGAGAAATTCACGCAGAAGATGATTCAAAAGCGGGACGAAGTAGTCAAGTTATTAATGTGGGAAATTGGAAAATCACTTGGGGATTCACAAAAAGAATTTGACCGTACCGTTCAATACATCTATGATACGATCGGTGCTTTGAAAGATATCGACCGTACTTCTTCTACTTTCTTAATTGAAGAAGGAATTATCGGTCAAGTAAGACGTTCGCCTTTAGGTGTTGTACTTTGTATGGGACCATTCAACTACCCGTTGAATGAAACCTTTACGACGCTTATCCCTGCCTTAATCATGGGTAATATCGTCTTATTCAAACCACCGAAACACGGTACTTTATTACACTACCCATTACTTGAAGCGTTCAAGGATTCATTCCCAGCAGGTGTTATCAACACACTTTATGGCCGCGGAAACTCCATTATTCCTCAACTAATGGAATCCGGGAAAATCGATGTTTTGACTTTGATCGGATCTTCGAAAGTAGCGGATAAATTAAAGAAAATGCACCCAAAAGTAAACCGTTTACGGGCCATTTTGGGATTAGATGCAAAGAATGCGGCGATTGTAACGGAGAGTGCTGACTTAGATTCTGCTATCAATGAGTGTTTATTAGGTTCCCTTTCATTCAACGGACAACGTTGTACGGCCGTAAAAATCATTTTCGTCCACAAATCCTTAGTAGATAAATTCAACGAAGGATTAGCAAAGAAAATAGAAGCACTTAAATTAGGTATGATGTGGGAGCCTGGCGTTCAAATTACTCCTCTTCCGGAGCCGAACAAGCCTGCTTATTTAACTGAATTGATCGAGGATGCGAAGTTACACGGCGCTAAGGTGATGAACGAA
>JBJTMW010000105.1:0-3715 GCA_046070715.1 Aquirufa sp.
GGGCAAAATTACGGAAAAGCGCAGGGAGAGAAAAACATTTAGGGCTTTATTCTTTTTTACTTAATTTTGAATCATGTCAAAAATAGGAATCGTCGGATCAGGAATGGGGAGTTTAGGCTTTGCCATTCGCAGCGCGGTGGCTGGCCACCAAGTCACCGTTTTCGAAGCCAATTCCTATCCAGGAGGCAAATTAGCGCAAATCGAAACGAACGGCTTTCGTTTTGACGCCGGCCCCTCCCTTTTCACGATGCCCCATTTAGTGGACGAACTGTTCACACTGGCAGGCAAAAACCCGCGCGACTATTTCAGCTATGAGCGATTGCCGGAGATTTGCCGCTACTTTTGGGAAGATGGCATGCGCTTGCAAACGAATGCCGCACCGGCAGAAACAGCGGCGGCGATTGCTTCGGAACTGGGCGAATCGGAGGAGAACGTAGCGCGTTTTTTACGCGAAATCGGAGAAAATTACCACATTATTAGCGATCTATTCCTCGACAATTCATTGCATTCTTTGTCCACTTGGACAGGGCGGAAAGCGTTGAAAGGCTACCTGAATATTCCACGGCTAGGTCTTTTCAATACGATGCACCGCTCCCACTCGAAGCGTTTTAGGAATCCGAAAACGGTCCAGCTTTTTGACCGCTACGCCACTTACAACGGCTCGAATCCTTACCAAACGCCTGCGACTTTATCGATCATTCCGCATTTGGAATACAACATAGGGGCCTTTTTCCCCAAAGGTGGTATAATCAGCATCCCTCGGGCGCTGCACCGCCTCGCCGAAGAACTGGGTGTGGTCTTTCACTTCAACGAGAAAGTGTCCCGCATCACCACCGAAAATCATACCGCGACCGGAATAGAGACTGAAAAAGGAAATTACACCTTTGACTACATCGCTTGCAACGCAGATATTCGCCCGAGTTATACCAAACTGCTGGCACAGGAGCCGCAACCGAAAAAACTACTTAATCAGCCCAAATCGAGCTCAGGCATCATCTTCTATTGGGGAATGAACCGCAGCTTCGACGAATTAGGCGTGCACAACATCTTCTTCTCGGACGATTACCAGGCCGAATTCAAGGCCATCATCGAAGACCAGACGATCAACGACGACCCTACCATTTACCTGCATATCTCTTCGAAAGTAGAAAAATCTGATGCCCCAGCGGGAGGTGAAAACTGGTTTATCTTAATGAACGTTCCGGCGAACGAGGGACAAGATTGGGATGCGCTGGTGGAGAAAATGAGAAAAAATGTGATTGCAAAACTTTCGAGAAATGTAGGCCTAGACATCGAAAAACACATCGTCGCAGAAGATCTTTTAGATCCGCGCAGCATCGAGGCAAGAACTTCTTCAGCTGGAGGAGCCTTGTACGGGAATGCGTCGAATAACCGCTTCGCGGCGTTTTTGCGCCACCCGAATTACCGTAAGAACATCAAAAACCTGTATTGGGTAGGCGGCAGCGTCCATCCGGGCGGAGGAATTCCGCTTTGTTTATCTTCGGCAAAAATTGCGGCGAAATTGATGAGTGAGAAGTAAGTTTTATTAAATAGCAGACAAAAAGAACCCTATTCGAAATTTTCATCCCCTATGAAATCCTCCACCCACCTTTTCGCTGGTATATTTGTGCTTTTTTTCGGGATGCTAGGCTGTGAAAAGAAGGATGTAAATCCGTCACCGATTAACAGCATCTTGGGAGAATACGATGTCAAATGTTGTTCATACGATATAGGAAAAAGGATGAAAGTAATTCCAAAAAATGATTCTGTCGTAGACATTCGAATTCTTTCTGACTACCCCAATAATTTAATCGTATGTAATCGAGTTTATAAAGACTTAACCATTATTCCGAAAAGATCTCCTTGGCTAGTTGATAGCGTTTTCTTTTATATCTACAATAGCTCACATCAACAAGTAGGAGATATAAGAACACCCAAGGCAGGTACTTATTTGCAATTATGGGGAGGTTTGGATTCACTTAGTAATTCGATTCAATTCATTTCTGCCACAAAACGAAAAGACTGATTCTAGCTCACAAAAAATGCGTAATTTCGCCCATTCATTTCTATACAATTATGATTCAAAGACCACAATCCCTTTTCTTAGCCCTAGTGATTTTAGCGAATAGTGTCGCGACATCGGGCATTTCTATTTGGCAAAAAATAGGTACTTCAGGCCAAAAAGCAGAGCTTTTCGCGAACCAATGGCAATTATTCCAAAATGGTAAAGAAGTAGCTGCGCACAGCACGATCGCGATCGCACTTTTGGTGACTTTATCCACGATTATCACATTAGTGACGATTTTCTCTTTCAAAAACCGCATCCGTCAAATGATGTTAGGCTTGATTAACTCGCTGGTTTTAGCGGGATCGATGGGCTATGCTTTTTGGGTGATTTTCAAGGAGGCGGTGCCTACGTTTGAACCTGAAATTCAGGGCAAATATGGTTACGGATTCTACGCGCTAGTGGTTTCCCTCCTAGCGAATATGATTGCGAACCGCCTCATCCGCAAGGACGAGATGCTGGTGCAGTCTTCGAACCGTATGCGCTAATTATTAGACGATACCCTCTTTCAACAGGTCGTGGAGATGGACAAATCCCACGGCCTTTTTATTTGCCGTCACCACCAGTTGTGTGATATTTTTGCTTTGCATGATGGCCAAAGCTTCGGTGGCAAATGCCTCCGCATCAATCGTTTTGGGCGTGGTATTCATCATGTCCGCTAACACAATCGCAGACCAATCTTTCGAATTTTCCAAAGTGCGACGAACGTCGCCATCCGTAATGATACCCGCTAATTCTCCCTCTGCATCTAAGACAGCCGTCGCGCCTAAACGCTTTGACGAAATCTCGTGAATCGCTTCTTGGATAGAGGACGTATGAGCGATGGCTGGGAAATCGTGGGTAGGGTAAATATCGCCCACTTTTAAATAGAGGCGTTTGCCGAGGGCGCCACCTGGATGGTATTTGGCAAAATCCTGTGCCGTAAACCCTTTACATTCTAACAAACAAACCGCTAAAGCATCGCCTAATGCCAAAGCCACCGTCGTGGAAGTCGTGGGAGCGAGATTCAATAAATCCGCCTCCTGCTCCGCTAAAGCGTGTAAAATATAATCCGATTGCTGACCTAAATACGAGTTCTTGTTCGAGACCATCGCAATCAATTTCACAGACAAACGCTTGATCAAAGGCACGAGTACCTTGATCTCCGGCGTATCCCCTGATTTAGAAATACAAATCACCGCATCGCCCTCCTGAATCATCCCTAAATCCCCATGAATTGCATCCGCCGCGTGCATAAACAAGGCCGGCGTTCCGGTGGAATTCATCGTCGCGACGATTTTTTGGGCGATAATAGCCGATTTACCAATGCCCGTAAATACAATACGTCCCGGGATACTCAACAAATGTTCCACACAAGCCTCAAAATCCGAATTAATTCCGGCGCTCACCTGTAGAATGGCCTCTGCTTCCTGTGTCAAAACTTTTTTTGCTGTGGATTGGATATTTTTGCTTAATTTCAATGTTAGAAGAATTTGTAGGGCAAAGATAAGTAGAAGCCCGCAGAATCTTATCATCGCCGAAACAACCCATTAATCAAATTATGCCCCATCCAATTACGATCGATAGCTTAAAGGAACAGCTAAAAAAAACCTTTGGATTTAGCCAATTTCGGGGTGAACAAGAAGCCATTATTCTGAATACCGTTCAAGG
>JBJTMW010000106.1:0-9128 GCA_046070715.1 Aquirufa sp.
ATTTCAGATACACAAACAGCGTATATTTTGGCCTTGCAGTTTGATATGATTCCTGGAAATTTACGAGCTGCTGCTTTGGAGCGTTTAGTAAATAATATTAAAAGTTATCAATATCACTTGACTACCGGATTCTTAGGCACGCCATTTTTAAATCCAGTGCTTACTCGTTTTGGTCGTAATGACGTGGCATATGCATTATTATTACAAGACACTTATCCCTCTTGGCTTTATCCGGTGAAGGCGCATGGTGCGACTACCATTTGGGAACGTTGGGATTCGATGAAGCCTGATAGTACATTTCAGGATCCAGGAATGACTTCCTTTAATCATTATGCGTATGGGGCAATTGGAGATTGGATGTACCGCACGATTGGAGGAATTGACACCGAAGAATTTGATGGGGCTGGCTATAAGCAAATAGTCATTAAGCCTGAATTAGGGGGCAAATTAAGCTATGCCAAAACTTCCCTTGATACGCCTTATGGAAAAGTTTCTACCGATTGGACAGTAAATTTGACTGGTTTTACCCTTAAAGTAGAGGTTCCAGTAAACACGAGTGCGACGGTCATTTTACCTCCATTTGGGTCAAATATACGCTCTCAAGATGGAGTGCAAATCACGGGCGACCGGGTTCGAATTGGTAGTGGTTCTTATACATTTACAATTAATTAAACGATAATGGGTTCAATTTTAGGTCTTTTCTTTCATTCTCTTGGAGGCTTTGCCTCGGGTAGTTTTTATATTCCTTACCGTAAGATTCAAGTGTGGTCCTGGGAAAGTGCTTGGATTGTAGGTGGTGTCTTTTCTTGGTTGATTGTTCCTATTTTAGCTGCTTGGTTAACGATTCCTGATTTTATGCAAATCATTCAAGACATCGATTCAGATACCTTTTTCTGGACTTTTGTATTTGGGGTATTGTGGGGAATTGGTGGATTGACTTTTGGTCTGGCCATGCGCTATTTAGGGATGTCTTTAGGAATGTCCATTGCTTTAAGCTTGTGCAGTATTTTTGGTGCTTTAGTACCACCTATTTATAGAGAAATCGCTGGAGTAAATGGCGACACGATATCACACATTGTGGGAAGTACGGGTGGTCAGGTCGTTTTATTGGGTATTTTGGTCTGTGTTTTTGGGATCTTTCTTTGTGGAAAAGCGGGGATGATGAAAGAGGGAGAGTTATCTCAAGAACAGAAACAAGAAACCATTAAGGAGTTTAGTTTAACAAAAGGCTTAATCGTTGCCACGATCTCGGGTCTATGTTCCGCTTGTTTTAATTTTGGGATTGAAGCTGGAAAAGATATGGCAGATGTAGCGGTGGCGAAAGGCTGTGATCCATTGTTTCAAAACAATGTCATTTTTATCGTGGTGTTGTGGGGAGGTTTTTTGACCAATTTCGTCTATTGTATGTATTTGAATTTTTCGAATAAGACTTTTGGGGATTATTTGAATGCCGCGGCTCCTTTACGAATGAATTACCTTTTTGCCGCTGTGGCTGGAACTACTTGGTTTTTGCAATTCTTCTTTTATGGAATGGGGGAAAGCAAACTAGGAAATGGGGCGAGTTCTTGGATACTGCACATGGCAACGATTATCATAACGTCTAATTTTTGGGGACTTTATTTCAAAGAATGGAAAGGAGTGTCTTCCAAGACGATGCGAACTGTTATCGGTGGAATTGTGGTAATCCTTATCTCTGTTATCATCGTGGGAATCGGAAATTCTATTCAATAATGTTACAGCTGATTCAAATTGATGAGTTTTCCTCTACTCCTAAATACCGACAATTAGCGAATGCCATTATAGAAGGGATTCAGCATGGTAAGATAAAGAAGGGCGAATTGCTTCCGTCGATAAATGAGGTCAGTTTTGAACATTACATGGCTCGCATTACTGTTGAAAAGGGCTATAACTACTTAAAACAGCAGGGAATAATCGATTCCATTCGGGGTAAGGGTTTCTTTATTAAGGTCGATGAAGTGCCTCGTAATTTGCGTATTTTTCTTTTATTCAATAAGTTAAGCGTTCACAAGAAGATTATATATGATGCCTTTGTTAAAGCGATAGGCGATCAGGGATCGATTGATTTTTATATTTACAATAATGATTTTACTCTCTTCAAAAAGATTGTAGATAGTCGTGATCGGGATTATACGCACATGGTCTTGATTCCTCATTTTGTGGAAGGAGAGGAGATGGCAATAGATTTGATCAATACTTTGCCTAAAGAGAAGTTGATTTTGCTAGATAAGCTGTTGCCAGGGATTCAAGGGAAATTTGGAGCGGTTTACGAAGATTTTGAACATGATATTTACCAAAGCCTGCAACAAGCCAAAGAATCCTTAGCTGCCTACCATCAAATTCGTCTCGTCTTCCCAGCACAGAGTTATTATCCCAAGGAAATCGTTCAAGGATTTGTCAATTTTTGCCGAGATTATGCCTTTGAATACGAGGTCGTTGAATCAATTAGTGATGTGTCATTAAGTGCTGGACAATTATACATCACCGTCATGGAAGATGATTTGTTGATATTATTAGAACGAATTAGAAACGAATCGTTACAATTAGGAAAGGAAATCGGACTAATTTCCTATAACGAAACTCCCATCAAGCGCTTGTTATTTGAAGGTATTTCGACGATTTCAACGGATTTCGAAACCTTAGGTCGCAAAGCGGCAGAATTAGTACTTTCAAATGAGCGAGCCAAATGGCCTAATCCCTTTGTTTTTATTTCTCGCGCCTCCCTTTGACTTGCATAATATTTGGCAAAATTCTACTTTAACAGCCTATTTACTTTGCATTTTTGCAAAAAAAACGCCATTTTTGTAGCTTAATTATAATAAAAGCGCCTTAAAACTAATTGATATAATGAGCAATTCCCCAACAACCTTATTTGATAAAGTCTGGGATTCACATGTCGTTCGTAAAATTGCTGATGGTCCAGATGTATTTTTCATTGACCGTCATTTTATTCACGAAGTGACATCTCCTGTAGCCTTTTTAGGTCTTGAAACACGTGGTATTGGTGTATTATTCCCAGAACGTACGTTTGCGACTGCGGATCATAACACGCCTACGATTAACCAACATTTACCGGTTGAAGATCCATTATCTGCGAATCAATTATTGCAGTTAGAGAAGAATACAGCGAAATACGGTATTTCTCACTGGGGTTTAGGTAATCCTAAGAATGGTATTGTTCACGTGGTAGGACCAGAAAATGGGATTACGTTGCCAGGTATGACGATCGTCTGTGGTGATTCTCATACGTCTACTCACGGTGCTTTTGGTGCGATTGCTTTTGGTATCGGAACTTCTGAGGTGGAGATGGTGCTTTCATCTCAGTGCATCATGCAGCCTAAGCCTAAGAAAATGCGCATTAATGTGAATGGTGCCTTAGGAAAGGGAGTTACCCCTAAAGACGTTGCTTTGTACATTATTTCTAAATTAACGACTTCAGGTGCTACGGGATATTTCGTAGAGTATGCCGGAGATGTTTTCGAAAAAATGTCGATGGAAGGCCGTATGACGGTTTGTAATCTATCCATTGAGATGGGTGCACGTGGTGGAATGATCGCTCCAGACCAAACAACGTTTGATTATATCGAAGGTCGTGAATTAGCCCCTAAGGGTGCAGATTGGGATACCCAATTAGCCTATTGGAAAACATTGAAGACGGATGCAGGGTCTACGTTTGATGAGGAGATTACGTTCTCTGCATCAGATATTGAGCCAATGATCACTTACGGTACAAACCCAGGAATGGGAATGGGTATTTCTAAGCATATTCCGAATGCGGATGACGTGGAGGGTGGCGTAGCCACTTATGAGAAATCCTTAGAATATATGGGCTTTGCTCAAAATGATTCGATGATCGGAAAGAAAGTAGATTACGTATTTATTGGATCTTGTACCAATGGTCGTATTGAAGATTTCCGTGCTTTTGCTTCGATTGTTAAAGGTCGTAAGAAAGCAGATCATGTGACAGCTTGGGTGGTACCAGGTTCTCACATTGTAGAAGCACAGATTAGAGAAGAAGGTATTTACGATATTTTGACTGAAGCAGGATTTGCGCTTCGTCAACCAGGATGTTCTGCATGTTTAGCAATGAACGATGACAAGATTCCAGCAGGTAAATATGCGGTGAGTACGTCTAATCGTAATTTCGAAGGTCGTCAAGGACCGGGTTCTCGTACTTTATTAGCGAGTCCATTAGTTGCTGCTGCGGCAGCCATTACGGGTGTGGTAACAGACCCAAGAGAATTTTTATAAGATCGAATAAATAAAAGCAAGATGGCTTACGATAGTTTTAACATATTAAAAAGTTCAGCTGTACCTCTTCCTATTGAGAACGTAGATACAGACCAAATCATCCCAGCTCGTTTTTTAAAGGCAACGGAGCGTACCGGTTTTGGAGATAATTTATTTAGAGACTGGCGTTATGATAAAAACGATGCTCCTAAGGCAGATTTCGTTTTAAATAACCCGACTTATTCTGGTAAGATTTTAGTAGGAGGAAAGAACTTCGGTTCTGGTTCTTCTCGTGAACACGCGGCTTGGGCTATCTACGATTACGGCTTCCGTTGTGTGGTATCTTCTTTCTTTGCAGATATCTTCCGTGGAAATGCCATTAACGTAGGAGTTTTACCAGTTCAAGTGAGTCCGGAATTTTTATACGAAATTTTTACGGCAATTGAGACTGATCCCAAAGCGGAATTAGAAGTAAATCTTCCGGAACAGACAATCACGATTGTAGCTACCGGCGCATCAGAGAAATTTGCGATTAACGGTTACAAAAAGAATAACTTATTAAACGGTTTTGATGATATCGATTATTTACAAGCGATGAAATCAGAAATCAGTACGTTTGCAGAAAACCGCTAGTCTTTTGAAACGCCACATAGAAATAATGGATACGACCCTTCGCGATGGGGAACAAACCAGCGGAGTATCGTTTTCAGCCTCAGAAAAGTTAACCATAGCTCAATTATTATTGACCGAATTAAAGGTTGATCGTATTGAGATTGCGTCAGCGCGTGTTTCTGAAGGTGAATTTCAAGCAGTAAAGAAGATTACTTCTTGGGCCGCTGCGAATGGATTTCTAGATAAAGTGGAGGTGTTAACTTTCGTGGACGGAGGAACATCTGTTCAATGGATGTTAGATGCGGGAGCTAAGGTGATGAATTTATTGACCAAAGGTTCTTTAAACCACCTACAACATCAGCTAAAGAAAACTCCAGAACAACATTTCAAGGAAATTGCAGAGACCATCACTTTAGCTAAGTCGAAAGGCTTATCGGTGAATGTTTACCTAGAAGACTGGAGTAATGGGATGCGCAATAGTGCAAACTATGTGTTTCAATACTTAGATTTTCTAGCTACACAGCCAGTGGATCGGGTTTTACTTCCAGATACCTTAGGGATTTTAACTCCTTATGAAGTAGCGGATTTTATCAAGCAATTGATTGCCAAATACCCTAAAACCCATTTCGATTTTCATGCACACAATGATTACGATTTAGGTACAGCCAATGCCTTAGAAGCAGTGCGTTGCGGTGTGCATGGATTGCACTTAACGGTGAATGGAATGGGTGAACGTGCAGGAAATGCGCCTTTAGCCAGTGTGATTGCGGTTTTGAATGATTACCAAACGGATGTGAAAACGTCTGTTTGTGAGAAGTCGCTTTACCGTGTTAGCAAATTAGTGGAAACGTTTTCAGGTTTCCGAATTCCAGTGAACAAGCCAGTGGTGGGAGAGAATGTCTTCACACAAACAGCCGGAATCCACGCGGATGGAGATAAAAAGAATAATCTGTACCACAATGATTTGATGCCGGAGCGTTTTGGACGTGAGCGTAAATATGCTTTAGGTAAGACGTCTGGAAAAGCGAATATTGAAAATAATCTAGCGGCATTAGGCATTCAATTGTCTGATCAGGATTTAAAGATTGTCACTCAGCGTATTATCGAATTGGGTGATCGCAAAGAAGTAGTGACCCAAAATGACCTGCCTTACATTATTTCTGATGTGTTAGACAGTAATACAATAGAAGAGCGTGTTCAAGTCTTGAACTATGTATTAACTCATTCGAAAGATTTACGTCCTTCGGTTACGTTAAAGATTTCGATTGATGGTGACGTATTTGAGGAGCATGCACAAGGAGATGGTCAATATGATGCCTTTATGAAAGCATTAGGCATTATCTTCGAGAAGCATGGTAAGATACTACCGGTTTTGAAGGACTATGCGGTTCGTATTCCACCAGGAGGGGATTCAGATGCGCTTTGTGAGACGATTATTACCTGGTCTGATGGAGGTAAAGAATTAATTACGAGAGGTTTAGATTCTGACCAAACAGTTTCAGCGATCAAGGCCACTCAGAAAATGTTGAATTTGATTTAATAAAAATAATAATGGCGAAGAAGCATATTTTAATTGTTCCAGGTGATGGAATCGGTCAAGAAGTAACCGAAGTAGGAAAGAAAGTATTGGAGAAAATCGCGGCTAAGTTTGGTCATGATTTTACGTATGATGAAGCATTAATTGGTCACGTAGCTATTGAAGCGACAGGCGATCCATTACCAGCGGAAACGTTAGAGAAGATGAAAGCATCGGATGCGGTTCTTTTTGGAGCGGTAGGCCACCCGAAATACGATAACGATCCTTCCGCGAAAGTACGTCCAGAGCAGGGATTATTGAAAATGCGTAAGGAATTAGGTCTATACGCGAATCTTCGTCCGATTAAGTTATTTGATGAGTTATTAAGTGCATCTAGCATTAAGCCCGAAATTTTACGTGGAGCTGACATCTTGTTCTTCCGTGAATTGACTGGCGATATTTATTTTGGAGAAAAAGGGCGTAAGAATAATGGCGATACAGCGTATGACGTGGCGGAATACAGCCGTTACGAAGTGGAGCGTATTGGTCGCAAGGCTTTTGAAGCAGCACGTACACGTAAGAAGCATTTAGTTTCTGTCGATAAGGCAAACGTATTAGAATCGTCTCGATTATGGCGTGAAGAGATTCAAAAGCTAGCTTTAGAATATCCTGATGTTACGGTGGAATACCAATTCGTAGATGCGACAGCGATGTTGTTGATCAAAGATCCGAAGCGTTTTGACGTAGTGGTTACGGCGAATTTATTTGGCGATATCTTAACAGATGAAGCGTCTCAAATCGCAGGGTCTATGGGAATGTTAGCTTCTGCTTCTATAGGTGACGGTACAGGTGTTTACGAACCAATTCACGGTTCTGCACACGATATCACGGGTAAGGGCTTAGCGAATCCAATGGCGTCCGTTTTATCGGCAGCTCTTTTACTAGACATTTCTTTCGGAATGAAAGCGGAGTCAGAAGTGGTTATTAACGCAGTAGACCAAGTATTGAAAAAAGGTTTCCGCACAGGTGATATCGCTGACGCGACGACAGACAAGTCGATGATTTTAGGTACCGATGCAATCGGTGAAGAAATCTTGAAATTGATTTAATCGAATTAACTCGTATTTTTATGCTCAGTGTCTTCGGACGCTGAGCATTTTTTATACCTAGACATTTCATCTATGAAACACCTGTTCTTATTACTCTTCGCTTTTAGTGTATTAGGCCAAAGCCCTAAAGAGAAAATCCAAGTTACCGATTTACTTAAAATCAAGACGGCTGGAAAGCCGCTAGTTTCTCCGAAAAGAAATCAATTCATCTACACCGTCACTTCGATTGTAGATGATCCTGATAAGAAGAACGATTTTGTGTACCAAACGCATTTATATCTAGGTAATCTGCAAACGGGTGAATCGCGTGCCTTAACCTCGGGTAAGAATTCTATTTCTTCACCCACCTGGAGTCCGGATGGTAGTAAAATAGCTTTCACGCGCGATATGGGTGCTAAATCCCAGTTATATGTGTTGGATTTAGCAGGAGGGGAGCCACAAGCGATTACGAATTTACCTTTCGCGGTTTCTAATCCAATTTGGTCAGCATCTGGGCAGGATATCTATTTTCAATCCTCTTTTACGGTGAAGGATTTCTTAGTGGATTCGGTTTACAATAAAAAAGGTTTGTTGCCGTCTTGGACGTTGGAAAAACCGATGCTATCAGGAGTTTCTAAGAAATCAAAAGCAAATCCTAACGGAAGTTTAGACGAAGTAAGAGCTTACCTTGCTCAGAATGAATTAGATAAGAAGGCCAAAGTGATCAATCGATTGAACTTTCAGGAGGAGAGTACGACGACTTCTGAAATCCCATTACCCGCTTATTTTAAGACGAGCTTAACAGGTAAACCGGTTTTGTTGAATAATCCATTTCAGCGTTGGTCGGATGTTGAAATGGCATCTAGTGGCCTCTATGTGGTTGTTCCAGCGGATTCTTTGGCTCATCCAGATAAGGTGTTGGATTCTTATATTGGTATTGGGTCTACCGTTATTTATCAAAAAAGTGGATATCGTATGTCTAATTTATCCTTATCTCCTTCCGAAAAATGGCTAGCCTTTCAGGAGGCGAAATCAACTGGTGTGCAAAATGCAGTACTTCAGATTATATCTGTCGATAATCCTTCTCAAATTATTAAGGTTCCTATCGATCGGGTGATTACTCAGGTCAAATGGTCTTCTGATGAGACCAAACTTTATTTTACGGCTCAAAATCAGGGTGGAGCGCCGCTTTATGTATTTGATCTTTCTACTAAACAGGTAAAACAATTGACCGATAATAACACGGGTATTGTAGGTTTTGATGTTACTTCTTCGGGTTTTATTTATGCCAAAACAGGAATTGAAAATCCGTCAGAAATATACCGACAATCAGGCGACTCAGTAAAGACTTACACCTCCTTAAATACGGATTGGTTAGCTAACAAAAGTATCGTTCGGCCTACAAAACATACTTTAACGAATGCGAAAGGCCAAAAGGTAGATTATTGGGTAATGAAACCTACAGAATATGAAGCTGGGAAGAAATATCCACTCGTTTTAGAAATCCACGGTGGTCCTTCGGCCATGTGGGGAACTGGCGAGGCTAGTATGTGGCACGAATTTCAATATTATGCGGCCAAAGGGATGGGCGTAGTCTATGCAAATCCACGTGGTTCAGGTGGTTATGGTTCGGAATTCTTAGCAGCTAATGTGAAAGATTGGGG
>JBJTMW010000107.1:0-14444 GCA_046070715.1 Aquirufa sp.
ACGGCGATTGCCAAAATCAAAGAATGGATTTTAGCCATCAAATTAGAGCGACGCTATACGAAGCAGGAGATTTTGGCGATGTATTTAAATGAGGTCAGCTTCGGGAACAATGCCTATGGCATCCAGGTCGCTTGCCGCACCTATTTCCAGAAAAATGTACAGACGGTCACCTATCCGGAAGCGGCAACACTAATCGGTTTATTGCAAAACCCTTCTCTTTACGACCCACGGATTCGCCCAGAACGCACTTTGGCCCGTCGTAATACAGTATTAGGCCAATTAGCGAAATACGAATACTTGACAGAGGAAGATGCTGAAAAGATGAAGGCGGATCCACTGAATTTGCATTACAAAGTTGAGAACCAAAATACGGGGGCAGCGCCCTATTTGCGCGAGTCGATCCGAAAAGAAATTTTGGGAATCATTCAAGAAATCAACAAAGATCGCCCAGAAGATCAACAACTCAATTTGTACACGAGCGGCTTGCGCATTCATACGACGATCGATTCTCGGATGCAAAAATACGCGCAAGATGCCGTGCAAGAACACATGAAGGCGGAGCAAATTGCGTTCAACCAGCATTGGGCCGGCAGAAATCCATGGGTGAACGAGAAAATGCAAGAAATCAAAGGCTTCATATCATCTGCCATGAAGCGCACGCAACGCTACCGCGATTTGATGGAGGCCTACAATAATGATGAGATGCGGGTTTGGGAGGAATTAAATCGTCCTATCAAAATGACCGTTTTCTCTTACCACGGGGATATCGACACGACATTGAGCCCTTTGGACTCCATGCGCTACTACAAACGCATTCTGAACGTGGGCATGATGTCGATGGATCCTACGAATGGCCACGTGAAGGCCTGGATAGGCGGCATTAATTACAAGTATTTCAAGTATGATCATATTTCCCAAAGTAAGCGCCAGCCAGGCTCTACCTTCAAACCATTTGTCTATGGGGCAGCCATCGAAAACGAGATCGCGACACCGTGCGATAAATACGTGGATGAGCCGGTGACTTTTGGGACAGAAGATGGACTCACAAACGACACCTGGACTCCCCAAAACTCCGACGGTAAATACAGTTACGAAAGTTTAACCCTTCGCCGCGCCATGGGTCGCTCCATCAACACGATTTCAGCGAAACTAATGAAAGCTTTAGGCGCCAGCAAAATCGCAGATTTTGCCCACAAGGCAGGCATCACAAGCCCCCTTTATGAGGGCCCATCTCTTTGTTTAGGCACCTCCGAAGTATCTGTTTTCGAACAAGTTTCCGCTTACAGTACCTTTGCTAATGGAGGGGAAAAAATCGATCCGATTATCATCTTAAAGATCACCGATAAAAATGGCGTCGTGCTGCGCGAGTTTTCTCCTAGCGCTAAGGCCGTCATGAAACCCGAAACGGCCTATTTAATGACCTTCATGTTACAAGGCGCGGTACGCGAGCCAGGCGGAACGGCTGAAGGATTGAACCGTAGCTTTATCGCCGCCGGGAATGAAATCGGGGCTAAAACCGGTACTACTTCGAACTTCTCCGACGGTTGGTTTATGGGTGTCACCCAAAAATTAGTGACCGGTGTTTGGGTAGGTGGAGACGACCGAAGCATTCACTTTAGAAATATTCAATTAGGGCAGGGTGCTAAAATGGCGATGCCTGCCTTCACTAAGTTTATGGAGAAAGTCTACAGCGACCGATCACTCGCTTTAGATGGCTACCAAAAAATGCCGTTTATCAAACCTGAAAATTTAGCCTTTGACTTTAGTTGTGTAGGAGGAATCGGAGGCGATTCCACACTGACAAGTTCAACCGCAACCGCCTTACCTGAATGAGAATTATAGCCTTTGTATTGATTGCCCTAATTGCCGTCTCTTGTAGTTCTAAGAAAACAGGCGAAGAACTCGCAAAAGAAAACTGTAGTTCTTGCCACAAGTTTCCGGATCCGAGCCTTTTGGACAAAAAAACCTGGAACGACCACGTCCTAGTCGAAATGTCCTACCGTTTAGGGATGCGGAGCAAGTTCGAATTATTGACTAAAATCCCCGAAGAGCAATACCAATCAGCCGTTGAACTCAACATTTACCCAGATACGCCAGAAATGAGCGTAGAGGAATGGCAATCGATTGTGGATTATTATGTAAAGAACGCACCGGAAAAACCTTTGCCACAAAAAGCGAGAAGCCCTATTTCGAAACAAACTTTGCATTTCACTCAAGAAACATTCATTTACCCCCAAGTCAATTTAGGAGGAGTAACTTCCGTAAAAGTGCATCCCACGAAAGCGGAAGCCTGGATTGGGATGAACACGAATGAGACGGTTATTTTAGACAGTAAACTACAAGTCAAATCGAAGATTAGAAGCCAAAGCCCTAATGTCAATACCGCTTTCATCCAAGGAAAAACCTTTCTTTTAGGTATCGGTAAAATGTATCCAAATGACCAAAAATTAGGTAGCCTTTATAAATTAAAATCAGATGGGAAATTAGACAAGTTAGTGGATTCCTTGAAGCGACCAGTCGATATGCAATTAGCGGACTTCAATGGCGATGGCACGCAAGATTATTTGATCTGCGAATATGGTTTTGAAGCAGGACAATTAGTGTGGGTAGATGGAAAAACAAAGGAAAGACATCTATTAAAAACGCAGGCGGGTTCTAGAAACGTGATCATCAAAGATTATTCAGGTGATGGAAAACCGGATTTATTAGTCCTAATGGCGCAGGCCAGAGAGGGCGTTTCCTTGTTCATTAACAAGGGGATGGGGCTGTTTGTTGAGAAGCCTATTTTGCAGTTTGATTCTGTTTGGGGTAGTAGTTTTATGGAGGTTGCGGACCTGAATAAGGATGGATTCGACGATATCATCATTTCGAATGGGGACAACGCGGATTATTCACATTCGAAGAAGGCCTACCACGGCGTGCACGTATTTTTAAATGACCGCAAGAACAATTTTAAGGAAGCCTACTTCTACCCAGCGTATGGCGCTTCCAAAACCTTAGCACGCGACTTTGACGGGGATGGTGATTTGGATATGGCCTTAATTTCTTTCTTCGCAGAGAATGACAAAGGGGTGAATGAATCCTTTCTATACTTCCAAAACCAAGGGAATATGACTTTCCAAGTCAGTAATCTAAACGTACCGGAAGACGCGCATTACATCGCGATGGATGCGGGGGATTTTGACAAAGATGGCGACATCGATCTTTTGTTAGGCAACTACCAGTTTGGAAAACCAAAGCCAGGCGTTAAACTAACACCTGGCCTTCAGATTAGACTCTTACGAAATTCAATTCACTAATTGAGTTTTGCTCCCTTCGGGATGAAAGCTTGCGCGCTAGCGCTTTGGCTTAAATAAGAGGATCCATAATTCCAATCGATCTTTTGTTTATGTCCATTTAAGGTATAGCTAAACGACGCACCAGGCTTTACAGCAGCTTTGACAAAAGAACCCTGAGGCTTAAATACTTTCATAGGTCCTCTATTCTGTAGAGCTATAAACGCTAGTTCAGATCCTACTTGAATACCTACCAGCGATTTCGCATCCGCCGGAACCATCATTCCTGAATTTTGCGCATAGGTAAACCCTTTTCCGTTGCCTAAAAGTACCCCGCCATTCGAGGCATCATAGCGACCCATGGCCACTTCATTGGCAAAATTATTCCCCACAAATACGATATCTAAATAACCATCCGCATTCACATCCAAGATCTGCATGCCATTCAGAGACGACAATTGCGCCATATCTGGCAGTGCCTGCGCCTTAAAATGTCCGCTCCCTAGATTCTCAATATACATCGAAGCATTCTCTGTGAAGGATAGCTTTGATGCCTTCGCCTTCTCTTTTTCCGTTAAGAAATCATCTTGCGTGATCTTGCCATAGTCTTTGTAATATACCCAGCGCTGCCGCGTCGAATTCAGTTGTTTGTGGACATCATCTTTGCCAAATAAAGGCGCAGAAACGGGTACACCAGAGGCACTTTGGAAATAAACAAACGGGAATACATCATACACGCCATTTCCGTCCACATCACCGTGCAATACATCCACCGGCTGCTTCGCATTCGCGCGTAACAAGGTATTCTTACCCATATTACCCGCCACTAAATCCATATCTCCATCCTGGTCAAAATCAGCCGCAGCCACAGACCCCCAAAGTCCCGTCATCTCTTCTAAACCCGTCTTCTCTAATTTCACTAAATGACCTTTCTCATTCTGATATAGTTGAATCGGCATGAACTCGCCTGCCACGACTAAGTCTGACCAGCCATCATTATTCAAATCCGTCCAAACCGCATCGCAAGCAAGCGCTGGTTTCAGTAAATCAGGGGCCCATTGAGCTGTGGCATCGGTATATTTAATCGTGCCTGCCTTCGAATCATTGCGTAATAAACGGGATGGAGTTCCTTGCGGATAAGAGAAGGGTACATTACGTCCACTCACAAAGAGATCTAAGTCACCATCTTTATCAAAATCCACCGCTCTCACAGCCGCATTACTCTCCGTGAAACTAGGTAAGGCAGACGCAACTATGCTAAAGTTTCCTTTCCCGTCATTCGCATACACCACATCTTGAAAACTCGCCGCACCTATTTTACCCTCTGTTCCTCCTCTGGCAATGTATAAATCCAAATCTCCATCGCGGTCCATATCGATCAAAAGCGAACCTAAGTCCTCCCCTAATTTCTCCTTCTTCTCTGCCACCCCTTCTAGGTATTTAGCGATGAATTTGCCAGATGGTTGCTGTAAGTAGAAAATTCCAGAATAAAATTTCGCTCCTCCCACAAAGAAGTCTTCCAAACCATCCCCATTCACATCCCCCACCGAAGCACCAGGCCCCAATTGAGACATCTTGAATGGAATCAAACTTTGGAAATTGAAGTCAATAAAGTCCATTTCTTTATGCACATCCGTTAATTGCATTTGATCCGTCACATCTTGCATTAAAGGCGCTTGTGTTTGATATAAAGAAACATAACGTTGTTTCGCATCACTCATTTTCACATTCAAAATTTGATCGATTACCGGTTTTGAGATCACCTGCATCGAATCATTTGGCCAAATCACTCGCAATTCCTTAATCTTCTGCTTCGCACCTAAACCGATGTGCGCCACGGCCTCCACACTTGATAAATAACCTCTGTAAGGCGAATTCTCATAATAGAAATACGTTCCATCGGCATAAACGCCTTCGACACGAGTACCGATTCCTTGCGTATTTTGGCCCTTACCTTCAAACTTCATCCGCAAATAATGCCCCTTATCGGCATTCGTCTCAACCGTGTTATTTTTATATACAAAGGCCTCGTCATTGATATTGTTTACGACATAGTCGAGATCACCATCATTATCCAAATCCCCGTAAGAAGCTCCATTCGAGAAGGACGGACGCTGGATGCCCCAAGCCGCACTCACATCGTCAAAATGCATTCCGCCCTTATTTTTAAAGGCATAATTATTCACCTTGATCACCGGCATTTGCTCTAAAAGAATAGCATCTGAAGCCAAACGAGCAGAATTCGCTCGGTATAACATAAAATCACGATCCGTCACATCACGCGGAAACCCGTTCGTAATCATCAAATCACGGAATCCATCATTGTCAAAATCCGCTAAAGACGGACACCAGCTCCATTCCGTCTCCGCCATTCCTGCCATTAAGCTCATTTCTTGAAAAGGCGCCGGTGATCCATCCGCCTTTTTTCCTGCATTTAATTGCAAGGAATTGCGCATGTATTGGTAGGTGTAGCCGTTCAAATCACTGTTTTGATAGGACTGGTAGCTGTTAGGTGGCGCTAATTGCTTCTTTCGCTCATTATCCTTAGGTAGCATATCCAAAGCTACGATGTCCGGACGACCATCGTTATTCACATCCGCTACATCATTCCCCATCGCAGATAAACTCGTGTGTTTGAAATAGGCTTTGGCCTGATCCGTAAACGTCCCATCATGGTTATTGATATACAAAATATCATCCGACACATAATCATTCGTGACATAAATATCTGGCCAATTATCCTGGTTGATATCGCAAATATTAATCCCTAAGCCATAACCCTCAATCGTAATGCCAGCCTCTTTCGAGACATTCGTAAACACCGGATGATTTTTCTCTTTCGACCAGTCGTTGCGGTATAAACGGTCCGTATTCGGATACGATCCATCCGTTACTTTAGGGCGATAAAGAGACGGAAATTGATCGATAACGTCTGTCAAAACATATAAATCTAAATCCCCATCCCGATCATAATCAAAGAAGGCCGCATGCTCACTATGTCCATTGTCATTTATCCCATACTCGGCGGCCATCTCCTTAAAACTAGGCTTACCCGCCTTAATTCCTTGGTTCACAAAAAGCATGTTTTGGCGATCGCGTTCTGCATTTTTCATGGTCGCAGACACATATACATCTAGCAATCCATCCCCATTTATATCCACAATACTCACACCAGAACACCAGCGATCTTTTGTATCTAAACCAGACGCCTTACCTAACTCTTCAAAATGCATCTCCCCCTTGTTCAAATACAAAGCCGCATTCACCTGAGAACCTGAGAAAAACAGATCCAAAAGTCCATCATTATTAAAATCTCCCATACCCACTCCGCTTCCGTTGTAGAGGTATTCATACTTCAAAATGGTCAAAGAATCGTTCTCCACGATCTTGTTTGAAAAATGAATACCGGTATCATCACCGGATAAAAGCTCGAAAGTAGTGGCGTTTTTACAAGAGAAAACGAATAAGGAACAAGCAAGGAATAAATAGGCGTAAATAGGCTTCATAGGGCAATTTTAAACTTAAGCGAAAATAAAAAAGGTGGGATTAATATCCCACCTTTTTTAAGAAAAATTAGAACAAATTAATATCCTGGGTTTTGCTTCAAGATTGAAGTTCCTTGGATGTCGATTTGAGCTTGAGGGATAGGTAAATACTTATCCGTCGCTTGGTAAGATGCTCCACCAAACTTCGTTACTAAGTATTTAGACTCATACGCTAAATAAGCATTTAACGTAGTAACGTCTGTACCCCAACGTACTAAGTCGAAGAAACGGTGACCTTCTGTTGCTAATTCTAACATACGCTCCATACGAACCGCCTTAGTAGCAGCAGCCTTATCAGCAAAAGCTGTGTAAGGTGCGATCACGTAGTTTGCTTCAGCTACACCACCTTTCATTACGAAACCTGCAGGGTTAGCCGCACGGTTACGAACTTGGTTGATATAACCTAACGCTGTTGTTAATGAACCTGCTTCGATCTCCGCTTCAGCAGCCATTAATAATACGTCTGCGAAACGAATGATGTTAAAGTTCATAGTTGCATAACCACGTGTCCAAGAAGAACCGTCCGTTAATGTATTCTCTTGACGCTTGTAGTAAACGTATTTCTTAGGAGAATAAGGACCAGCATAATCTTGCTTACGAATCCAGTTAGCACCAGGGTGCTCGATCCAGTCTAAGTATTGGATACCACGACGACCAATAGTGTGGTCAATACGTGGATCTAATGTACCTGCATCTTCAGTAAACGCAGCAGAAGAGCTTACACCATAATCATTCTTCACTGCGTTAGCAGCTAAGTTATAATCTGGTGCTCCAGCCGTTTCCGTCAAGATAGGTAAACCACCTACTGTACGGTATGCGTTAGCTAAAGAGAACGAAGGTTGGAAGAATCCGCAGCAGTTACCTGGACCATCAGAACCCGTGTTATATGGGTAGTTCAAGTCATCGAAACCATTCGCGTTATTCACGTTACCTGTGTTCATCGAAGATTGGATAGCGAATACAGCTTCCTCGTTGTTGTCATTCTCCGCGTTGAAGATTTCAGCAAACTTAGGAACTAAACCGTATTTTTTACCATTCGTAGTTGTACCGTTCGCAATTACGTCCGTAAACTTCGCTTTCGCATCAGCAAACTTTCCTTGGAACAATAACACTTTACCTAAATAAGCTTCAGCAGCCCATTTGTTCGCACGACCTGCAGATGAAGACGTTGCTGGCAAGTTTGCAAATGCATATGCAAAGTCAGCTTCGATCTTATCCCAGAATGCTTCTGTGTTCGCTACTTTTTCGATTCCTTTACCGTAATCTAACGTTTCGTCTACATAAGGAACTGAGTTAAATAATTTCTTTAACTCAAAGTAGTAGTGACCACGTAAGAAACGAGCCTCAGCGATAATACGCGTCTTATCTCCAGCAGACAATGCTTGAGAACCATTTGCTAGGTTGATCGTAGCGTTAGCACGCGCAATACCTTCGTATTTTGCTTGCCAAGTACTGTTCAAGTCACCGTCAGTAGCCTGAACTTCATACCGTTGCATGGTATTGATGTTCGAGTAGTCACCTGGATCGGTTCCTTTATTGTTCTCACCACCACGGATAGAACCCCAAACCCAGTTATTACCTGCAGCAAGACGAGAATAGCCTTTTGCAGCTAATTGAGCGTAAGCACCGATTAAGGCACCTTCTACACCAGCTTTAGAAGACAATTGCGCTTGCGCCAAAGAGGCGGTAGGCGGCACTTCTAAAAACTGATCCTTACAAGCGAAGGTCAACGTAAGAGCTGACACACTCACTAAAGCGATTCGCTTAAAAATCTGATTATTTTTCATTTTCTTATTCATTAAATATGGCTTTCGCTAATTAAAAAGTCAAGTTGATAGATGCGTTGAATGAACGAGTCACTGGGTAGTTACCCACATCGATACCAAAACCTGTATCTGCAGCTCCACCTACACCTGGATCTAAACCTTTGTACTTAGTGATAGTCAATAAGTTGTTAGCAGATAAAGTGAACTTCGCACGCTTGATACCTAACTTAGAAGTGTAAGACTTAGGAATGTTGTATCCTAATGAGATGTTTTGAACACGGATATAATCACCGTCCTCTACATACCATGAGTTTGCACCAGCAGAAGTTGACATGTTAGAAGCTGATTCCCAAATCGGAGCAGCAGCGCTGTTTCCTAATTCTGGAGTCCATGATTGCTTCGCACGCTCACCTTTTCCTGATCCTTCAAACGTTCCGAAGAAGTCAGTAAACCACTTAGATTGGTTCCAGATTTTGTTTCCAGCAGACGCATATAAATATGTAGCGAATTCAAAATTACGGTAAGTTAAACCTACGTTGATACCACCTGTGTACGTAGGAACTGGAGAACCTAAGAACGTACGGTCATCAGTTGTGATTTTACCATCACCATTGATATCAGCATAACGGAAACGACCTAAGCCTTTACCATCTTGAGCTGGAGCAGCAGCTACTTCAGCAGCTGAATTGAAGTATCCAATTACTTGGTAACCGTAGAAAGAAGATAATGATTGACCTACTTCCATACGTACTGGCGTGATTCCACGGAATGCACCACCTGTTAAGTTCGTAATACCTGGAGCAAATGCAACGATTTCGTTTTTCAAGAATGAATTATTGAATGTTAATTCATATTTCAATTCTGAAGTAATGTTACCACGGTTGATGATTTGGAAATCAATACCTTGGTTACGCATTTTCGCTACGTTAACCGCTGGAGCAGAAGCAGATGGTCCTACAACCGCTGGAAGAGGCACGTTGAATAATAAATCACGTGTATCTTTTCTCCAAATATCTAAAACGATTTCCCACTTACCATTGTAAAGAGTTGCATCAAAACCAACGTTCATTGTTTCTGAAGTCTCCCACTTCGCAGCAGGGTTACCGATACGAGAACGGTAGTATCCTTCGTTAGCTCCTGATGATTGACCATCGATTGGATAGTAAGAAGATCCTTTGTTCGCTGCATATAATGAGTATTGGTTAGCAGGGTCTACGTTATTTGAGTTACCCATTAAACCCCAACCACCACGGATTTTTAAATCAGAGATAGCAGGAAGATCTTTCATGAATTCCTCAGATGTTACTCTCCAAGCTGCAGAGAATGCAGGGAATACACCATAACGATTCTCAGAACCGAAACGAGATGATCCGTCACGACGAACAACCCCCGTTACATAATACTTCTCGTTGAAGTTATAGTCTAACTTAGAGAATAAAGAGTAGAAGTTTACACCTGAATATAAGCTAGAGTTAACCACTGGAGATTGTACAGATGATAAAGTTACGAAATCTGTATCCATTGAGAATGGATTGATACCTGAACCACTCATTTGACGACCAGCACCTGTATTCAATGCTTCCATACCTACTAATGCTTTTACACCATGTTTTCTGAATTGGTATTTGTAAGCAGCCGTATTAGTAAATGTATACGCGAAGTTATAACCTGATCCTTCGTAGAATGAATCTGAAGCCTCTGGCTCAGAATCCCCTAAGTACTTGTAGTTATAATCTTTGTATCCGTAACCTGAATATTGACCACCGATAGAAGACTTAATGATCAAATCTTTGATTGGTTCGTATTCTACATAAACGTTACCAAATGCAGATGCATTGTAGTTATTATCGTTTAAGTTGTTACGCATGATTTGACGAACTGGGTTACGCGGGTTGTTAAAACCAGCTGCTTTCGTAGAAGCATAGCTACCAAATTCATCGAATACTGGAATCGCTGTAGGCATACGGTAAGCAGATAAGATTACTGATTCATCACCAGCAACACCTAAACCATTATTACCACCCGCTTGACCACGTACTGAACGGTAAGTCATTTGGATATTTTCACCTACACGTACTTTCTTACCTAAATCGAATTCAGAGTTAAAACGTGCTGAATAACGTTTGAAATCGTTTTCTAACAAGATACCTTGTTGCTCTTGTCCAGATAAACCTAAGTAGAAGCGACCTTTATCAGTTCCACCTTGGATACCCAAAGAGTGACGCATTGTCGTACCAAAACGAGTGATTTCATCGTACCAGTTAGTACCTGCTTTGTTTGTTTTGATTACGAAAGTAGTCAAAGGATTAGCAGCGTAAGCAGCTTGAGCTGCAGCCATATCACCAGAGTTCACACCGTTTGCGCCATTGAAGTGCAAGTAAGTAGGTAACGTAGCTTGCGCTGAAGTACCATACTGAGGGTGAGTATAAGCTACTGCCGTTCCGTTAGCAGCCGCATTGTTACGGTATGCTACGTGAGTCCAGTCTGCTTGCTCTTGAGGAGTTAACATTTTCGCTACACCACCTACGTTAGGATCTGTTCCACCGAACAATCCATCATACGTAACTGTAATACCTTTGTTACGTGATCCACGCTTAGTTGTGTAAACGATTACACCATTCGCTGCACGAGCACCATAGATAGAAGCTGCTGCCGCATCCTTAAGGACCGTAGTAGACTCTATATCATCTGGAGAAAGGAAATCAGTAGATCCTACAGGAACTCCATCCACAACATACAAAGGCTCGTTACCACCAAATGCACCGAAACCACGTACACGGATGATACTTGCAGTACCTGGTTGTCCGTTTGTGATCAACGTAACACCGGCTACACGACCTTGTAATTGTTGCTCTACGTTACCTGAAGGTGCGATTTGCAAATCCTTCGCTTTAACGATAGAAGCAGCAGCTGTAGATTCCTTCTTGTTAGTTACGGAGTAACCTGTTACGATTACCTCATCTAACTGTGAGTTATCTTCTGCTAAGGTAACATTAATAGAAGATTGAGAACCTACGGTAATTGTTTGAGCTTTGTAGCCTACAGCTGAGATATTTAAAACAGCTGATGCAGACTTAACAGTGACAGAGAATGCACCATTAACATCTGTAGTTGCTCCTGTGTTTGTTCCTTTTACTAAGATACTTACACCCGGAATTCCCTGAGAATCTGTCCCAGAGACTTTACCTGAAACCTTGCGGTCTTGGGCAAATGACGAAAAGCTTCCTAGCATCACTATCGCTAGCAAAAGAAAGCTTCGTAGACTTTGGTAAAAATTGTTTTTCATAATAAAGATTAAGTTAGTTTTTAAATTAAATTTTGGGTTTCATGTTTCACTTGTACAATAGGCCTCCTTTCTGATAATGGTTAATAAATAGGTTACAATTTTAAATAGGTTTATTCGTCAAACAAATCTTCAAATAGTACAACATGGGGCAGGAAACGATTCGGAAATAGAATACCTTTCTTAACTATGCTACACTATTACATACAGCCAAATATGTCCATTTCTTACAACCCACACAAGTTTTCAAGCGATATTTTTTCATTTTTTTTATTTTAAATAGAAGTATTCTCTTAATAGGCTCTCAGGAGGCCTATTTCATCAGTTTAATACAATAGACAAAGGAGCAGTCGTCGGCAGAAATGCGGTTTTTGTCGTGGTTTTGATGGGCGATTACATATCCATAACACGAGGATAATCTCGCCATAATAGGCAAAGCGTCACCTTAGATAATTACAATAAACGCAAACAAGAGAATTTTGCTTAATTTTGGCCTATGTCTATGTTTGACCCTAAATCTATCCTTCCCACCTTGCCCGAAGATCCCGGGGTTTACCGCTACTTTGATGAAAGCGGAACTATTATCTATATAGGGAAGGCGAAGAATTTAAAGAACCGGGTCAGCTCGTATTTTACGAATCTAAAAGGCAAGGATAATAAGACGCGGCGACTGGTCGCACAGATTCGGAAGCTGGAGTTTACCATTGTACACTCGGAATTCGATGCGCTGCTTTTGGAGAACACACTCATTAAGCAGTTTCAACCGAAGTATAATATCTTACTGCGAGACGACAAGACCTATCCGTTTATCTGTTTAACGCGAGAACGTTTTCCGCGCCTGATCACGGAGCGTCGGATAAACCATGCGTTGGGAACGTTTTTTGGGCCCTATGCGAATCCGAAATTAATGAACGCGCTGCTAGAGATGCTGCACCAGCTGTATCCGCTACGGACCTGTGCGCTTAATTTAAAAGAATCGCAAATTGAGGCCGGAAAATACAAGGTCTGTTTAGAATACCATATCGGGAATTGCAAAGGGCCTTGCGAGGGTTTAGAGCAGGAGGCGCGTTATATGGAGTATATCGATCAGGTGTCGCAGATTTTGAAGGGAAATTACCAGAAGGCGAAGACTTTTTTTATAGGCCAAATGCAGGAGGCCTCCACCCGCCTCGCTTTTGAGCAGGCGCAGGAGTGGAAAGAGAAGTGGCACTTATTGGAAAACTTTCAGGCGAAGTCGACGGTCGTGAATCCGTCGATCCACGATGTGGATGTGTTTTCGATGGTGTCGGACGAGTCTTTGGCTTACATTAACTTCATGAAGGTCATTAATGGGACGATTTTGCAGTCGCAGACCTGGGAGGTAAAAAAGAAATTAGAAGAGGAGGAGGCGGAGTTGTTGACTATGTTGATTTGGGAGAAGCGGGATCAGTTTCAGAGTAAAGCCAAAGAAATTATCACGAACATCCCCATGTCCATCGAATTCGAGGGTGCTAAAAATACGCTACCTAGTCAAGGCGACAAGCGAAAGCTTCTGGATATGTCGCTAAAGAACGTCTTGTATTTCAGAAAAGAGAAGGCAGACCGCAAGGCGGCGGAAGAAAGTGGCGGTGATCGCAAGATGCGCGTGATGATCAAGTTGAAAAATGATTTACGCCTGACTAATCTCCCTAAACACATCGAATGTTTCGATAACTCGAACCTTCAGGGTACCAATCCGGTCTCGGCGATGGTGTGTTTTAAGAACTCCTTGCCGTCTAAAAAGGATTACCGCACCTTTACGCCTAAAACGGTCGAAGGTCCAGACGACTTTGCTACGATGTACGAGGTGATTACCCGTAGATATACCCGCTTACTGGAAGAGGAAGCCGAATTACCGGATTTAATCATCGTCGATGGAGGGAAAGGCCAGTTGAGTTCGGCATGCGATGCCTTGAAGGCGATTGGATTGTATGGCCAAATCCCCATTATTGGCATCGCGAAGCGTTTAGAAGAGATTTATTTCCCAGAGGACAGTTTACCCTTGTATATCGATAAGAAATCGGAATCGTTAAAATTGATTCAGCAATTGAGAGACGAGGCGCACCGGTTTGGGATTACGGCGCACAGAAATAAGCGAAGCAAGAACTTCATTGTATCGCAATTAGAGACGATGGATGGGATTGGGAAGTTAACGGCAGCGAAATTATTGAAAGCTTTTGGGACGGTGGCGCAGCTGAAGGAGGCGTCGGAAGAGGATTTGGCCAAAGTCCTAGGCAAAATGAAAGCCCTCCAATTCAAAAAGCAATTAGAAAATCTCTAATACCGCGAGGTAAATTGATCCACTTCGATTGCGCGGTAGTTCCGATAGACTTGCAAAACAATCGCTAAGGCAATCGCCATCTCACAAACGCCCACCACTAACACGAAAATACTCAGATACAAGCCTTGCAGTGAGGGATCATTTTTCGAAAAGGCCACCAAGTTCAAGTTAGCCGCATTCAAAATCAATTCGATTCCCATTAACACGAAAATCGTATTCTTCTTCAAGAGCAAAATCGCCAGACCGATCGCAAACAGAAACGCAGACACCCACAAG
>JBJTMW010000108.1:0-3946 GCA_046070715.1 Aquirufa sp.
TGGGGCGATGAATTGACATAATGAAGCCGTCTCATCAGCGCGATCGTTTGTCGCTAAGCTTAGACCTACCTTCGGAAGTGCTGCTGCTAGAGCTGCACCCATTGGGTGGTTGTACACTGGGTTTGCATTGTAGAAGATAACGGCTGCAATAGAACCAGCACCTGCTTCTTTAATGAAGTTAGCCATCGCCATATCGTTACCTTGACGGTAGTTAACAGTTAGGCCTGTATTGATGGTTGTGCCATAAGCGCCCACTAAAGCGTTAGTCGCAGCAATGATTTTTTGAACCTCTGGGTCATTCGAACCTGCAACGATGATGGAAGCTCCTTTAGACGCTACTAAATCTTTCGCTGCTTTTTCTAAGTGATCTACTTTAACTGACGCACCTGCGATTGTCGCTGCTCCAGTTAATTTAGCCACCGCATTATACAAAGCAACCGCTACTAAACCCTCTTGAGATGGTTTGTAAGCGGCACGGTAATCTGCGTTAGCACCTGTGTTAGAAAGAATCGTCTCAAATTGGTAGTGACGAGACATGTCTTTTTTGCCTCCTTTTTCTGAGCTCACACGGCGAGTGATCGCCCATTGTGCTGCAAATTCAGTAGGAGCTACCCAAGTACCTAAGAAATCAGCACCTACGGAAACGATGGTTTTTGCTTTGCTGAAATCAATGTTTGGTAAAACGCCACCGTGTGCTTGTGTTAAACCATAAGCTGGGTTGGCGTCATAGGTAATGTGTTGTGTTGTTGGGTATTTCGCTGCGAAGTCTGCAATCACTTTCTTCGTAGTAGGAGAAAGGATGGTATTAGAAACGATGCGGATTTGACCACCTTTGGCAGCCACCTCTGCTAATTTCGCAGTGAATTCTTTATCTAATGTAGTCCAATCAGTCGCTTTACCAGCCGCCTGAGGACCTTTTAATTTTTCGTTATCATATAAACTCAAAACAGAAGCATGCGCACGACCCGAAAGTGTTCCTTTTGAGATAGACGATGATTTGTTTCCTTCGATTTTGATTGGACGACCTTCACGTGTCTTCACTAAGATAGAAGCATAGTCGCCTCCGTCTGTGTAAGTAGATGCGTACCAGTTAGCGATCGTAGGTTCTACATCTTCCGGCTTGTTCAAGTAAGGAATCGTGTTCTTTACTGGAGACTCACAAGCTGCTAAAGACACAGCCGCAACCCCAAAACCTAACATCTTTAGAAAATCACGACGATGAGTACCTGCTCCATCTACTAAAGAATCTCCTTTAGCATCCGTTTCAGAGGGCATATTGCCAAACTCATTGTGGATATTTTTGACAAACGACGGCTCATTGGTTAACTCCTCAATCCCTTTCCAATACCTCTTGTTCGAATTTTCCATATAATCTTTCTTATTCAGACTAAAATTGAATCTATTTAATTTCTATTAATAGTGACACTTAGAGCACTCTAAGCCACCGATATTTTGCACTTTCAAAGGAGTTTTGCTGTCCTTGTTGTGGATCTCAACTAATTTGTCGTAGTAGGCGTTTCCTTTTGCGTTCACGTCTGTTTGACGGTGGCAATCGATACACCATCCCATGGTTAAAGAGGAACGTTGCTCTACCACTTCCATCTTTTCGATCTCACCGTGGCAGTTTTTACACTCTAATCCACCTACGTTTGTGTGTTGCGCGTGATTGAAATAGGCTAAATCAGGTAAGTTATGCACACGCACCCATTGAATAGGCTCGTCTTTCTCTAATGCTTTGTAGATTTTCTGAATCTCTGGTGACTCACGCTTAATCGCGTTATGGCAGTTCATACAAATGTTTGCAGAGGGAACGTTTGCCCCTTTACCCTCGTAAACACCTGTGTGGCAATAGTTACAGTTAATCTGGTTTTGGCCAGCGTGTAATTTGTGCGAAAATTTAATTGGTTGCTCTGGAGCATAGCCTTGGTGGATACCTACGCCGTAAGCCGCATCGATGGTTGCTTTACCTCCTAATAATAGGGCCAAAACCAAGATTCCCGTCTTCACCGCCGAATTAGCCGCTAATGACTTCGCATTTTCAGCAACTTTATCGAAGAACGATTTGCCTTCTTCTTGCTCAGCTTTAGCTAGTTTACTTAAAGAGTTTACAATCGATAATAAAGCGATTAACACGATCACCATGATGATTAACAGGCCTACTAAAAGTACTTCCATCATTCCACCGGACGATTGAGCTGCTGGAGCTGCTGCACCTGCTGCCGGAGCTGCACCTGCCGCTGGAGCCGCTGGGGCTGCATTTGCCGCATCAATGTAGGCTACAATTCCTTTAATCTGCGCTTCAGAGAAGTTCGGATAAGGAGTCATGGCCGCCTTGTTGAATTTGTTGTACAAATCGTTTGCATACTTGTCTCCTGAAGCGATTACCGCTTGTGGATTGTGTACCCATTTAACGATCCATTCGATCGGGCGGCGACCCGTAATGCCCTTTAAACCAGGGCCTACCAATGTTTCATCGGAAGTATTGTGACAAGCCGCACAGTTGTTTTTAAATAGTGTTTCACCCTCTGCTGCATCTTGTGCAAACGTCGCTGTCGTAGCAGCGATTAGGAATAAGAAGGAAAATAGAAACTTAACGAGAGTTAATTTTTTGCAACACATAAATATAGATTTTCTCATTTTAATTCAGTCCGCAAAACTACAATTCGATTTTTTAGGAAACAATTAAATGCGCGGTCAATTTTTGTATTTTTTTAATTGAATTTATTATTTAGAATTTTTCAAAATAAGCCTTCGCTTCAATAATTGAACTATTTTTAGATAAAATTGTATCTAGTGCATGGACACAAAAAAACCTTCCGGATGGGAAGGTTTTTGGAGGTTTCGAGCGGATTCGAACCGCTGTAGAAGGTTTTGCAGACCTCTGCCTAGCCACTCGGCCACGAAACCAATTAATTGGGATGCAAATTTAGCTTTTTTTAATAAAGGAGCAAAGTGTTGGTTGAAAAAAGTATTTAGTTGTCAGTGGGCAGTTGTCAGTGTGCAGTGGGCAGTCCGGAGGGAAAGAGTCCTGAGGGAATGAGTCCGGAGTGGAACATTCACCATCTCTACTCTCTACTCTATTATCTATAATCTCCTTTAGGATAAAGTGAATATGGAGATTTCCGGCGGCATCCCCACTCTCCCCGGATACCCTAAATACCCATAGCCACGATTTACATAAATTTGTTGGTCGCCCTCCTGGTACAAGCCAGCCCATTGTTTGTAGACATACTGAGCTGGAGACCAGCGCATATCGGCGATTTTAACACCAAACTGTGTACCATGCGTATGGCCGGCAAATGCCACATCGATGTCGTGGTATTTTTTCGTAACCTCCGCATTCCAGTGGTTTGGATCGTGAGATAAAAGGAGTTTGGCTGACGCCTCTTCTGTTCCTTTGTGCGCCTTCTCCAGGTTTCCATACCAAGGGAAGCGGCCCAATCCGATGTTTTGGACCCCTATAATGGCTAATTTTTCACCTGATTCCTCTAGGAAACGGTGCTCATCCATTAAGAGATCCCAGCCCATTAATTCATGTGCCTTCATTAAGTCTTTTAGGTTCTGTTTTTTCGCTGCAGGGCTGTCCCAGCGTACATAATCGCCGTAATCGTGATTCCCCAAGGTACTGAAAACGCCTAAAGGAGCTTTGACCTTATTGAAAACATCAAAGTAGTTCTGCACCTCTTTGGACTCATTATTTACTAAGTCACCCGTAAAGAAAACGACATCCGCTTTTTCGCGCATGAGCATCTCAACACCCCCTTTGACAGCGGTTTTGTTGAAAAACGACCCGGTATGGATGTCGGAAATTTGCGCAATTTTTAAGCCTTTGAAGGCGGATGGTAAACCCTTGATTTTTAGGGGAATGTGTTCTACGGTATAGTCGTGGGCCCCGGAAATAATACCAAAGGCAAAGGTCGCCGCTGGAACCGCTCCTACTGCCAAA
>JBJTMW010000109.1:0-3690 GCA_046070715.1 Aquirufa sp.
CTTCCACCGTATCCAATACCTGCAAATAAGAAGCGTTTACCAATGCGAGAATCGGTTCCGATTCCCTTACGTACCTCATCCACATTTGCGCCTACGAGCTCGCACAAGTTAGCAATCTCGTTCATAAACGTGATTTTGGTGGCTAAAAAGGCATTGGCTGCGTATTTTGTTAACTCCGCAGAACGTTCATCCATGAAGATGATTGGATTTCCTTGGCGAACTAAGGGCGCATACAAGCGCGACATCAAGTCCTTTGCGCGATCAGATTGAGTTCCTATCACGACGCGATCGGGTTTCATAAAATCCTCTACTGCCACGCCTTCGCGTAGAAATTCGGGATTAGAAACCACGTCGAATTCGACTGTAGCATTTTTCGCTATCGCAGCTCTCACCTTATCAGATGTTCCCACCGGAACGGTACTTTTATCGATAATGACCGTATAATCGGATAAAATAGGACCTAAATCGTCCGCAACTTGCAAAATGTATTTTAAGTCGGCTGAACCATCGGCACCTGGAGGGGTGGGGAGGGCCAAGAAAATAACTTTTGCCCCTTCAATACCCTCTTTCAAGGAAGTGGTGAAATGAAGACGACCTTCTTGGGTATTTCTTTGAAATAAATCATCTAATCCAGGCTCATAAATGGGAATTTTCCCAGCCTGCATTTGCTGAACTTTTTCTTGATTGATGTCTACGCAAGTCACTTGGTTTCCCGTTTCCGCGAAACAAGTTCCAGTCACTAAACCTACGTATCCAGTTCCTACAACGGCTATTTTCATATAATTACTGTATTACTTTTCCGATACTTCCAGACGGTTCGTTGATTTTTAACCAATTGGCTAAGGTGCTGGAAATGTCACTGATGTGTGTTCTTTGGTTTATTTCTTTGTGTGCTACGTTCCAGCCAAAAAATAACAAGGGAACGTGGGTATCATAGGCGTAAACGGTGCTGTGCGATGTGCCTGTTTTGTATCCGGAGAACCACTGGGGTTTTAATAAATACATGAAGTCACCGCTCCGGGATTGATTGTAACCGTTGATGATCATTTCGCGGTAGAGTGCCGGGATAGGGCTTGCTCCAGCCGCTCTCATATCCACTAATTCGGCGAATCCGGCTTGGTTTTTAAATGATTTCTCCAAAACCTTAGCCACGGCTTCCTTCGAAATATGCAATCGTTCTAGGTTAGCGTGATTCAAATAAATTTGGTAATTATCCGCCCCCGCGATCAATTCCACGTCTCCAAATTCCTGTTTTATAGCCGCTTTCGCCTCGTTTAGTGCCTTGCCATTATCAAATGATCCACCTGGTAGGCGTTTGCTTTTGATGTAAGAAGGGATTTCTGCGACTGCGTGATCTGCCGTTAAGAAAACGAGGTATTGATTCTTGCCTAATTTGGCATCTAAATGCGTTAAAATGTCTGCAATATCTTGATCCAAGCGCAAATACGTATCTTCTAATTCGATGGATTGCGGTCCAAAAGAGTGGCCCACGTAATCCGTTGACGAAAAACTAATCGCTAAGAAATCAGTGGTTCCATTTTTGCCCAAATGCTCTTCTTCGATCGCCTTTATCGCGAAATCTTTCGTTAAATTATTGCCATAAGGTGTCGTTCTAAGTACCTCTAGCGCATTTCCCCCTTTTAAATCGTGCGGAAATACCGGCGCTTTCTCTCCGCTCAATTTACTTTCATAAGGGCTATCATCCTCGGCAGAACGCGTATAGGTCGCGATGGGATAGAGGGTATTCCAGCCTTGTTGAATGTATTTTTGAGGGCGGCCTTCTTGGTTGAATTTTTGAACCCAGGCCGGTAATTCTTTGGCATAAAAAGAAGAGGTAATCCAGTATCCATCCGCCGAATCATACCAATACGCTGCGTCTGCCGTATGTCCGCCCGGCAAAATGGATCCACGGTCCTTCAAGGCAATGGCGATGGTTTTAGACTTGTAATTTTGCGCCATCTTTAATTGATCGGTGATCGTGGAGGTGAACATGTTCTTAGGTGACATCATCCCAGCCTTACTTTTGCTACCCACCGTTTGTACGGTAGAATCATCTACGCAGTACATTTTTTTTCCATTCGCCACTTCGATCCAATCATTTCCCACAATGCCATGAACCGCAGGAACGGTGCCCGTATAGACACTCGCATGTCCCGCTGCAGTAACGGTAGGGGCATAATTATAATGATTGTCTGTACAATTGATGCCTTCTTTCATCAAGCGCTTGAACCCTTTGTCCGAATAGCGATCATAAAATTTATTCAAATATTCGTAGCGCATTTGGTCCACAACGATACCTACCACTAAGGCTGGTTTTTTCTGTGCCCAAACAGAGAACGAAAGTAATCCTAGGAAAATAAGCAGGAATTTTTTCATAGATAAGAGGGGAACTCGTTTAAAATTTCTGTTGAATGATGTAGTATAATATTTTGTAGGCCATTGGTAATGACTAAGTACTCGGCTTGCTGTATTTTCTGATATTGGCTGATTTGTTGTAAGGTACTTATGTTTAACTCTACATGAGGCGCCTTACATTCAATCAGCATAAAAACCTCTCCGTTGTTCTTAAAAAGCCTAATGTCTGTTCGTCTATTGAATTGATCCACCTTCATACTTCCTTCTATTTGGAATAAAGAGGCAGGGTAGTTTAATTCATTGACTAAATAATGCAAGCAATGTTGTCTAACCCATTCTTCTGGTGTCAGTAATCGATATTTCTTCGTGATGTCTTCGAAAATATATAGTTTTCCTTCTTTTTTCTTTACTTTGTGAGAATAGGCAGGAAAGACCAAGTTTAATTCGGGAGATGTCATCATCTTTATCAATCTAACTTCTAAATTAATCTTTTTGCTTAATTAATTCATCACATCTAAGCGTATAATATGAAAACGAAGGAGGAAATTGTTCAAAATTGGTTGCCCCGCTATACAGGAACGAATTCAGAGGATTTTGGACAGTATATATTGCTGACGAATTTTAAGAATTATGTGGATATGTTTGCGGAGAAATTTGGGGTGGAAATTAAAGGCCACGATCGCCCTATGCAGACAGCAACGGCACATAATATTACCATTATTAATTTTGGGATGGGTTCGCCCATGGCAGCTACGGTGATGGATATATTATCTGCCATTAGCCCCAAAGCGGTGCTTTTTTTAGGAAAATGTGGCGGTTTGAAAAAAAATCTAGCCTTAGGGGATCTGATTCTTCCGATTGCTGCGGTAAGAGGAGAAGGGACATCGGATGAGTATATGCCCAAAGAAGTGCCAGCCCTACCTTCCTTCCGATTGCAACGTGCGGTTTCTTCGATGATTAAGAAACACGAATTGGATTATTGGACAGGTTTAATCTATACGACAAATCGCCGGGTGTGGGAACACGATGAAGTATTTAAAACCTATTTATCTGATATTCGGGCGATGGGCATCGATATGGAAACAGCCACGATTTTTACGGTAGGTTTTAAAAATAAAATTCCACACGGAGCCCTATTGTTAGTGTCAGATAATCCGATGACGCCTGATGGAGTTAAAACAGACGCTAGTGATAAGAAGGTGACCGCTAATTTTGTCGACAGACACCTCCAAATCGGTATAGATGCGCTTGAGGAATTAGCGAATTCCGGTGAGTCCGTGAAACACTTGCGCTTCGACTAGTTGCAATAATCTCGTATCACAGTATAAGCAGCAG
>JBJTMW010000110.1:0-4985 GCA_046070715.1 Aquirufa sp.
AGGGCTAATTCGCCATTAATATCACGCAATTGGTGATAGGTTGCCACCTCTTGCCGGGTTGACAACAGGGAGGCTGCCCAAGAATTAGTCGTATTAAAATAGAGGGTATGCTGGTAATTATTGTAGGTAAACACAGCCCACAGACTGATCACCTGCAGCAAAATAAACAGAAGCAGATTTCGCTGACGCAATAAAAACTGAAACAGTTGATTCATCCCCTAGGTAATCAATACCGGACGGTATTTCTCTAAGTTTTTCAAGATTTCACCCGTACCTCTAATCACCGCTTTTAACGGATCATCAGCCACATGCACTTTTAATTGCGTTTTCTTCTCGATACGCTTATCTAATCCATGCAACATGGCACCACCACCAGCTAAATGAATACCATTGTGGAAGATATCCCCGGATAATTCCGCCGGAGCTCTTTGTAGAGTCTCCATAATCGCCACCTCGATTTTCGTAATTGAACTATCTAAGGCGTAAGCGATTTCGGAATAGTTGATCAAAATTTCCTTAGGGATACCCGTCATTTGATCACGACCACGGATCTCAAAATCCGCTGGCGGATTCTCTAATTCTGGCAAAGCAGAACCTACTTGAATTTTAATTTGCTCCGCTGAACGCTCACCGATGACCAGCTTATGCTCACGCAACAAATAATCTTTAATATCACGCGTAAACTCATCCCCTGCCACACGAATCGAGTTTTCGACTACGATTCCGCTCAAAGAAATGATCGCTACTTCCGTGGTACCACCTCCGATATCCACCACAAGGGATCCGTTCGGTTGTTCAATATCTATTCCGATACCAATTGCCGCAGCAATCGGTTCGTGCACCATATACACTTCACGTGCTCCAGCATGTTCTGCGGAGTCTTTAACGGCTCTTTTTTCTACCTCGGTAATGCCAGAAGGGATACAAATTACCATTCGTAGGGCTGGAGAAAAGAAGGAATTTCCTTTATCCATCATCTTGATCAAACCACGCATCATTAATTCCGCCGCGGTAAAATCGGCAATCACCCCATCTTTCAAAGGACGGATGGTCTTAATATTATCATTCGTTTTCTCGTGCATCATCATCGCCTGACGACCCACCGCTAACACTTTATTCGTGTTACGATCTAAGGCAATAATCGAAGGTTCGTCTACAACAACCTGATCTTTGTGAATAATCAAGGTATTTGCCGTCCCTAAGTCCATGGCAATATCCTTCGAAAGAAAATTAAATAAGCCCATCTGATTTTGTGATAGTAAAACACAAATTTACATAAAAAATGCCCTAAAATTTTAAAAAAATCGAATTTTACATTTTCCACGAAATAATTATAAAATAGGCCAAAGCAGGATCTCAGAATTACCTTCCCTAGAAAATCCCCCTGTTATTAATATATTACAATAAAATCGCTGAAAAAAAATAGGACAAATGGGGTAAATTAATCGACGAAATAATTTGGAATTATTATCTGATTTATTAGTTTTGTCCAAGTTTATTAGAAAAATCGTATTTATTACTCCGTTTGGTGACAAATTATGGAAGATTATAACAAGATCATCGAGTCCTTAGGTGTTAAATTCATCAAAGCGAGAAACATTAGAATATTACAACCGATTCGTATCAAGAATTTCTACGACGTAGAAAATTCACTCTTGATATTGTACAAAGGGGAGGTTTCTTTTGGCGAGGAGGAGACTCCGGTAGAGGAAGGCGACATGCTTTTCATCCCTGGAGGTAAAATGATCAGCGTAACCTACGGAAACGCAGAAAAACCAAAAGCGGTGAACAACGAAGAGTTCATGACGCACCGCGAATTGTATTTTGACCAAAACACGGATTCTTCTCTCATCGGAACACAGCCGAACTCGTTCGGAATGGTGGCCTTCGAAGCGAAAGTTTTCGATTCTGTAAACTTCTTTACTTCCCTTGACATTCCTCCGTTTTTAATCAAGCGCGATGATAAATTAGCGGCTACGATCCGCGAGATCTTAGAAGAAGATCTTTCAGATGCGATTGGCAAAGGACGTATCATTAAAATCAAAACGGAAGAGATTGTGATCGAAGTGATTCGTTACATCATTGAGAACCGTTTATTCGTAGAGCAATTAGCGACGAACTCGACTTACTTTAAAGACCCACGCTTAATCGATATCTTCGCTTACATTAAGGATCACTTGGGTGGTGATTTGTCGAACAAGGTTTTGGCAAACGTCGCTAACGTTTCTGAAGACTACGTAGGTCAATATTTCAAGATGTTAACGGGTATCAACCCGCAAGATTATATCGAGTACCAACGCATGGAAGCGGCGGTAGGTTTACTTCGCACGACGAAAAAATCCATCCGCGCCATCGGTTCCGAAGTGGGCTACAAAGACACGGCGTATTTCTGCCGTCGTTTCAAAATGATGTTCGGTATTCCAGCCGGAAAGATGAGACGAAGAGAGTCGTTGATGAATATCTAGAACAAAAAAAGCCTGCTGAAATCAGCAGGCTTTTTTGTTAGTCGCTAGTCGCTAGTCTCTAGTCGACTAAATCGCGAAGCGATGACTAAGCGACGAAGTCGCGACTCTTTGACTAAGCCGCCGAAGGCGGCTACTGTCGCAGCTCTGCTGCGACTAAAGCAAATACTTCAACTTCACTAATTCTCTCTCCGTCAAGAATCTCCAGCTTCCGCGTGGAAGGTCTTTCTTCGTCAATCCAGCAAAAGTCGTGCGGTCTAGTTTAGTCACCTCGTAACCCAAGTGTTCGAAAATACGACGAACGATGCGGTTTTTACCGGAGTGGATTTTCACACCGATGACGTAACCGTCTGGCGTTACTTTGGCCAAATCATCTACTTTAATTTCTCCATCTTCCAAGGTTAAACCCTCTTTGATTTTCTCGAAATCTTCGTCTGTTAATGGCTTGTCTAATTCCGCTTGGTAAATCTTCTCGATTTCGTTCGATGGGTGCGTCAATTTATCCGCTAATTCACCATCATTCGTAATCAACAATAAGCCTGTCGTGTTTCTATCCAAACGTCCTACCGGGTAAATACGCGATTCCGTTGCGTTCTTCACTAATTCCATGACGGTCTTGCGATCGTTCGGGTCTTCGGTGGTGGTTAAGAAGTCTTTGGGCTTGTTTAATAATAAGTAAACAGGTTTTTCGCGGTTCAACTTACGGTTACCGTATTTCACGATGTCCGTCGGATTCACCTGGTAGCCCATTTCGGTTACCACCTTGTTATTCACCTTGATTTCGCCTGCCTCGATCAATTTATCCGCATCACGACGAGAACAAATTCCCGCGTTTGCGATGTAGCGATTGAGACGAATCACGTCTGAACGGCGTTCGGTTTGAGCAATTTTCTTTTGAATTTTCGAAGGAGCGCGCTCCTTGTAGCGATCTAATTTGTATTGTGGCTCAAATGCAGGACCTGTATCAAAACGCGAACGACTTTTAAAGGTCTCCCGATCCGAATAACGTGGATTGCGTGCGCCTTCCGGACGTTCGCCGCGCTCTGCAGAACGCTCTGTACGCTCCTCGTAGCGGCGCTCGATGCGAGCTGTTGGATTCTCATCACGTGGTGTCGTCGATTCTTCCGAACCTTCTACCTTAGGGGCCGCATTGCGATCCCAGCGATTATCTCCTTTGTAGGGTGTACGTGTTGGGTTTTCAGTTCTGCCAAAAGGCTTGCGTTCGCCGCCTTCGCGATTAAACGGTTTTCTCTCGCCATCAAATGGTTTGCGATCTCCGAATGAACGGCGCTCTCCACCTTCGCGGTTATCCCGATTGAACGGTTTGCGTTCGCCTCCTTGGTATGGTTTACGTTCGCCGCCTTCACGATTAAACGGCTTTCTCTCGCCATCAAATGGTTTGCGATCTCCGAATGATCGGCGTTCTCCACCTTCGCGGTTATCCCGATTGAATGGTTTGCGCTCGCCACCTTGGTATGGTTTTCTCTCGCCATCAAATGGTTTGCGTTCTCCTGAAAAACGATTGGATGATTCTGAACGTGGTGCACGTGGGGCACCTGAATCGTAGCGCGGGCCTCTGAACTCACGTGGGGCACCTGAATCGTTGCGTGGCCCTCTGAATTCGCGAGGAGCTCCTGAATCGTTACGCGGGCTGCTAAAGCTGCGGCCTTCTGATCTGCCGGCAGATCTTCCTGTGGATGCACGACCTTCTGATGGTCGGCTGTCACGACGGTTATCGTCGTTTGAAATTCTTTTTCTCATAATGGTACAACATCACTGCTGGAATAAAAGATGACGAACGTTTGTCATCTTGGTTTCGATTGTCGAAATTTAGGCAAAGGTACAAAAAATAATCCGGTTTGTATTTATTTTTACGTTACATTAGTCCACTATGAAATTCGTAAAGTCATTTAATTCAAGCGTTTACCTCTTTTTGATCGTTATTACAGGCGCTTTAAGCAGCTGTAATTATGACGCACGGTTGTTTAAGAAGGCAAAGCAAAATTTCGAAGTGGGGGAATATGAGTGGACGATTCGGGAGGTGAAGCCTTTGGCACAACGCTATTATCGGGCCGCTGAAACGAATTATTTCGTAGCGGAATCCTATCGACTTTCGAACCGCATTCAATATGCGACGCCGTATTATTTGATTGCCAAAGAAAAGGGCTACGACGACAAAAACATCAATCTAAATCTCGCTTACGCGGCAAAAGCGAACGGAAAATACGCCGATGCACGCAAATACCTGAAAGAATTTATCGATTCAAAACCCTCGCGTGAGTTAATAGTGAAAGCGGAAATCGAGTTAGATAATTTACCCGCGGTAGAGGAATACAGCAAAAAGCCGAGTCCGGTGAAGATTCAAGGTTTAGTGGGGAATACGAATCAAGCGGAATTTGGCCCTATTAAAATAGGCGACGAACTGATTTTAACGAGTTCGAAGAAACCTTTGATCTATAAAAATAATGGCTTGCCCTTCCTAGGACTTTATAAAGCGCACTTGAAAAGCCCAGGCGAAATCGA
>JBJTMW010000111.1:0-7082 GCA_046070715.1 Aquirufa sp.
GGAAAAAGAACTCTCCCAGCACGAGGCCAAGGATAAAACCAATGATAATCTTATTCGTTAAGGTTAATTTCATAGCGGGTTGATGAGGGATAAATACTTTTTATAAAAAGGTTTTCGGTAGAAAATCATTCCCCAAAGAAAAGGGAAAAGAAGGTAATTCAAAAATGCGTTGCGGGTATCGAATGAAATTTCATCGATTATCTCACAGCTTTCCTCTGTGATTTTCTTCACGCGGTGTTTGTGCTGCCAGTATTGAAGTCCAAAGGGCATTTTAACTCCTTGGTCAATAAAGTACCATTCATTCTCTGTTTCTAAGTCTTCTGTAATAAGAGAACTCCAGGTAACTTGTAGGAAAATTAAATGGATTACAAGAACGACGTTATCATCTTTTTTGCATCCATCAAAGCGCTGTAAGGACACTCTAGGAAAAGGGGGCGATAACTTTACTAGTAAATCAGCCGTAAAAAGTTCTTTAACGTGACTGATGGGGGCTTGAACCGAAGTAGATAGGGAGTAGGATAGCATATTAAGCTACCAAAAGTTTAAACAAAGTCGCAAAAAAGGTTTTGATACCCAAGGCGACATATTTTGCCCAGCCAGCGCTTTCTTCAGAAGTCTCTGGTGAATCTTGCTCTGCTGGCAATTCGCTAGGAGCTACTTTAGAAGGATTCGCCGCAGTTATTCTAGACGTCGAATCTGTTTGGATAATTTTTGCCTTTGGATTCAAAGCAGAATATTCTACTCTGCCAAAATTGCAAAATAAAGAGATCGTGAAAAGAGCGATGATCAGTTTTTTCATTTGATTTTTTGTTTCGCTGTTTCTACAGCCGCTTTTTGAAGCGCAATCTCCTCTTCTTTCGTTTTTTGATCCACTTTATTCTGAACCTGATTTGTTAAAATCTTTTCTTTTTCGATTTTAGCCTCTTTTAGTCGCTCCTCTAAGTTGTTGATTTGGCGGGTATTAGAGTCTAATTCGCGGATTAAACGCTCCGCTTGTTTGCTATTTTTTGCTTGAGCTGAGACTAATTCTGCTAATTTATTTTCCTCGATTCTTACCGCTTCCTCTAGATCTACGATTTTGATGAAATCCTCCATCCAGGTACTCGTTTCACTTAATTTAGGGTGACCTGTTTGAATGTATTCGTCTGCGCCTGTTGCGATGGAGACGAATAATTTGACTTTCTTATTTTCTTCTGAAACTTTAGAAACGACGATTAATGGGCTATCTGAGACGCCAGGAATTTTGATATCAGAACTTGAAAAGGAACCATTTTTTCCTTCGATTACCTTACCAAATTTACTTAAATAAGCTTTCCAGCTTGCTCTGGCGTATTTTTCTTGCGTATTGACGAAAGTATATACACCTTCTTTTTTCGATTTATCTACTTCTGACATTCCTGAAAAAACTTGAGCTGAGGCATTGAATGCAAAAGCAAAAAAGAAAAGTAGGATAGCGATCTTCTTCATAGGGTGAAATTTTTATTAAAGTTAGGAGATTTTTTTAGCTAGGACAACCTTGTTTTTGTTTGCTTGATTTCGGAAGGCGAAAAGCGTAAACTCTCCGCCGTCTTTTAATTGGAATTTCTTCCGAATTTCATCTGCCTTAATGGGGAAATTTCGGGTAGAAATATTCGCTTTCCCATCTGGCAAAACAGCATGAATCCATTTTTTTTCCAAAGGTCCCTCTGCCAAAACCTCAAACGTTCTTCCGGCAAAATTAGTATCTAAGTCCTCAGAAGTATATAAGTGCGTGTTTGGAGCAATTTTCTGCAATCCTTTACCAACCATTTTAAAAAATCCAGCCTTCAGCACTCCTGCATGAGGTTCGTAGAGGTAGTTTGTGACAGGACCGAAGTCGCAAATAATTGCTGATTCACTTGATTTTTTTCCAATAAAAAGGCTTGGATTAGTCTGACTTAACTCAATCACCTCGATTTCTGGATCTTCAGAAGATTGAGATGTCTTTAAAAAGAGCAACTCTTTCACTTCGTTTTTTAAGCAGACAATGTAAATCTTTTCTACCCCTCCTAATTCTTTGGTTGCCTGGTCTAAATCCAATAAGGGACTCGTTTTTATTAGTAAACTGGTTTTATCGTTGATATAAGGGATTAATTCAAGCGCATTGGGTTCGCAATCTTGTAATAGGACGACTTTGTTGCCGGAGCCATCTCTTCTGGCGGGATCTACATAAATGAAGTCGAATAATTCCTTACAATCTGAAAGCCAGTTTAAACTATCGCCGGTGTGGTGGCGGATGTTTCCTGCTTTTAATTGTGCGTGATTAAAGGCCGTGATTTTCGCAAGGTCTTCCTGTCTTTCGATATAATCGACTTCGCAGCCTGCTTGTGCAAATGCATAACTGTCTAAGCCCATTCCACCCGTTAGGTCCACGACTTTTCCGTGCAGGAGGGAAGCCTTGAAGTTTGCCGTTTCTTCGGAGGATGATTGCTCTAATGCCAAAGCAGGAGGAAAAAATACCTTTTCATTCGCCACCCAATGGGGCATTTTGTCCTTGAGTTTTTGTCGGGCTTTGATTTGGCCCACTAATAGAGGAATGTCTAAATTAGGGTATTTTGCTGCTTCCAGGGCAATCGCAACCGGATCCCTGTGGAGATTTTCTTGAATAAATTGGATTTCGTTTTCTCGAAGCATTCCCTAAAATTAGCACCTCTGCTTTAAATATTTTTATTTAAATTAGTGAAATTCAAAAGAACAGATGACCGGATTAATTTTAGCGGCGGGCGCTTCGTCCCGTTTAGGCGAAGCAAAACAATTATTAGTTTATCAGGGCCAAAGCCTTTTAGAGCGGTCCATTCGCCTCGCCTTTAGTGTCTGTCAGGAGGTTCAAGTTTGTTTAGGCGCAGAAGTAGCACAATCTATTCGTATCATCGAGAATTTACAAAAAGAGTTTTCGAATTTGACTTTTGTTCAGGTGGAAAATTGGGACAAAGGAATGGGAGAATCATTAGCGGTGGGCTTGAAAACGATCGATTTTTCCAAAGATGTCTTAGTGCTCTTGTGTGATTTGCCTTTTTTAACCTCGACCCATTTAAAGAATTTAACTTCGCTGGCAAACCCAGATAGAGCCATTGTCGCTTCGTTTCAGGGCGTAAATTCTCCACCTGTACTGATTCCATCATCGTTGAGACCCTTGTTTAATCGATGGAGTGGCGACCAGGGATTGGGTAAATTTTGGCGCCAAAATCCCATGCTCTGTGAAATCATTCACTTCTCCGATAAATTCCGAGATGTCGACGTCCCGGAGGATCGGGAGTATTGGGGGATTTAAAGACTGTAGATTATAGAGTAGAGATTATAGATGATAGAGGAGATATTTTAGATGATTTTCTCTCTACTCTCTACTCTATAATCTTTGCTCTCTAAGCTAAGTTTCCTATCTTTGCATTTCAATTTTAAACTCAATTAAGTGGAATCAATCGGAACCCTTCCCACCGTCGAAACAGCCAAAAAATTAGGATTATTGCCCGAAGAGTATGATCGCATTCAGGAGATTTTAGGTCGCAAGCCTAATTTTACCGAATTGTCGATTTTCTCTGTTATGTGGTCTGAGCACTGTAGCTATAAGAATTCAATCGTTTGGTTGAAGACTTTGCCTAAAGACTCTCCACGTATGTTAGCGAAAGCAGGTGAGGAAAATGCAGGTTTGGTTGATTTAGGAGATGGTTTAGGGTGCGCTTTCAAGATTGAATCACACAATCACCCATCTGCTTTAGAGCCTTACCAAGGTGCGGCAACAGGGGTGGGTGGTATCAATCGTGATATTTTCACGATGGGTGCGCGTCCGATTGCGCAATTGAATTCTTTGCGTTTTGGCAATATTGATTTAGCGAAAACGAAGTGGTTAGTGAAAGGTGTGGTGAAAGGGATTGGTGATTATGGTAATGCCTTTGGAATCCCTACCGTGGGTGGTGAGGTGCAATTTGATGATTGTTACAATGTAAATCCGCTAGTTAATGCGTTTTCAGCGGGTATTTTAAAAGTAGGTACGCAGGCATCTGCTATTTCCTATGGCGTGGGTAATCCGGTATTTATCGTGGGTTCTGCGACAGGTAAAGATGGAATTGGCGGGGCGAGTTTTGCATCGGAAGATATAACGGCGAAGTCGTCGGAGAAATTACCTGCGGTTCAAGTAGGGGATCCATTCCAAGAGAAATTGTTGTTAGAGGCTTCTTTGGAAATCATCGAAGCGGGTTGCGTCATCGGTATTCAGGATATGGGTGCGGCGGGTATTATTTGCTCGACGTCTGAAATGTCTGCGAAAGGAGAACACGGGATGATTATTGATCTTTCCAAAGTGCCTACACGTCAACCGAACATGCAGCCATTTGAGATCTTGTTATCGGAGTCTCAAGAGCGTATGTTAATCGTAGTGGAGAAAGGTCGTGAGCATGAAGCGAAACGTATTTTTGATAAGTGGGATCTAAATTGCGAGCAAATCGGTACCGTTACAGATACAAAACGCCTTGAATTCTATCAAGATGGCGTATTAGTAGCTGAGGTTCCAGCGGATGATTTAGTATTAGGTGGTGGTGCTCCAGTTTACCACCGCGAGTACAAAGAGCCTGCTTATTTCCAAGAATTCAAGAAATTTAAGATAGAATCTGTAGCGGATTTGCCTAAGGAAGAATTGCCTAAGGCTTTGAATTATATGATGAATCACCCGAACATCGCTTCTAAGAAGTGGGTGGCTCAACAATATGATTCATCGATTGGCCGTGCAAATCGCAACACGAACGCACCTTCGGATGCTGCCGTTGTGAAAGTACACGGTTCTCAAAAATCGATTGTGATTACGGTAGACTGTAATTCTCGTTACGTAAACGCGGATCCGGAAGAAGGATGTGCGATGGCGGTAGCGGAAGCAGCTCGTAACATCGTATGTTCGGGTGGTGTGCCGGTGGCGATTACGAATTGCCTGAACTTTGGTAATCCATACGTTCCAGAAGTATATTGGCAATTTGTGGGTGCGATCAAAGGAATGAAGAAATCATGTGAAGCATTCGAAACGCCTGTAACGGGTGGAAACGTTTCCTTCTACAACCAGTCTTCTGACGAAGGTCCTGTATTCCCTACGCCTACGATTGGTATGTTAGGTATTTTAGAGGATCCAGCGAATAAGATGACTTTGGACTTCAAAAAAGAAGGTGATGCCATCTATTTAGTGGGTGAATCAGTGAATGATATTGCTTCATCTGAATATGTGTATTCTTATAAGGGTATCAAAGCGACACCAGCGCCGCATTTTGATTTAGCGACAGAGCAAAAGGTACAAAAGGCGGTTTCAGCTTTAATCACCAATAAATTAATCGAATCAGCTCACGATGTGTCCGATGGAGGTTTATTAGTCACATTAGCGGAATCTTCATTCCCTCGTGGTCTTGGATTCAATGTAACTTCATATTCAGCCATTCGTCAGGATGCGTTCTGGTTCGGAGAAGCGCAATCACGTGTGGTCGTTTCAGTGGATGCTTCGAAGAAAGCAGCGTTTGAATCTGCTTTGCAGGCACATGGAGTAAAATTCTCTGCACTAGGATCGGTACAAGGAACGGATATGGTGGCGGATGGAGCTGTTTTGAGCTCTGTGGCTGCTGCGTATCAATCCTTTGATACAGCACTGGAAACTGCTTTAATGAAATAAGTAAAATGAGCCGCTATCTACTCGCTTTTTCGTACGATGGCGGCTTTTTTCATGGCTACCAAATTCAGCCCAATGCAACGACAGTTCAGTCGGTTTTGCAAGATAAATTAAGTTTATTGCTAGGGTCTTCGCTCGAAATTGTCGGAAGTTCACGCACAGATGCGGGTGTTCATGCACACCAGCAATTTGCCCATTTCGATTTGCCTGAGAGCAAAAAAGTGAAAGAAAACTGGGTATTTCGTTTGAATAGAATGTTGCCAGAGTCTTTAGCTGTGCAAGGAATTTACCAGGTGGCCGACGATTTTCACGCACGTTTTGCGGCGCTATCAAGGACCTATGAATACCGCATTAGTCCTTCCAAAAGTCCTTTTAATGCTGCCTATGCCTATCGTTTCGGTGTTGAATTAGATGTAGTTGCGATGAATGAAGCTGCGTCTTTATTTTTTCAGCACACGGATTACCAGTGTTTTTCCAAGGTTAAAACAGAAGTAGCGACTTTTGAATGCACCATTATGCAAGCTTTTTGGGCTTGGAGAGGTGAAGAGCTCGTATTTACGATTCAAGGAAATCGATTCTTACGTGGCATGGTTCGGGCCGTGGTAGGTACCCTTTTAGAAGTAGGGCAGGGGCGTTTGAATAAAACGCAATTGCAAGAAATATTAGATTCAAAAGACCGCTGCAAAGCCGGTCGCGCCGTACCTGCTCACGGATTACATCTCTTAGAAGTGGAATATCCGGCGATTATTTTTGACGCCAAATGTGCAGGATAACATCCAACAAGGTCGCCGCTGATTGTACTTTGATTTTATTGGCTTTGTAATTCAAGCCTTTCAAATTGTACTTACTGATCCAGATTTCCTTAAAGCCTAATTTCTCTGCCTCAGCGATTCGCTGATCGATCCGAGTTACGGAACGTAATTCTCCACCTAATCCTACCTCTGCCGCAAAACAGATGGACGAGTCGATGATTTTGTCCTCATATGAAGAGACAAGGGACATACAAGTCGCTAAATCCAATGCCGGATCGTCCACGCGTATTCCGCCCGTTATGTTCAAGAATACGTCTTGTGTCGCTAATTTATAGCCGCCTCTTTTTTCCAAAACAGCGATCAACATACTAAGACGTTTTCCGTCGTATCCGTTGGCAGTTCTTTGCGCATTTCCATAAGAGGACGCGCTTACTAAGGATTGAATTTCCACCAAAAGGGGACGATTCCCTTCCATCAGTGTACCGATGGCGATACCGGAGGAGGGTTCATCGCGTTGTGATAATAGGATTTCGGATGGATTAGTGACAGGTCGTAATCCGCTTCCTAGCATTTCGTAGATCCCTAATTCGGAAGTCGAGCCAAAACGGTTTTTCGTCGTGCGTAAGATGCGGTAGATCATGTGGCGATCTCCTTCGAACTGTAAGACGGTATCC
>JBJTMW010000112.1:0-3387 GCA_046070715.1 Aquirufa sp.
CAGAAAAAAATCCAAAAAGGACTAGGACTCGACCAAACGAAATTAGCCGTCACCGGCGCGGCACCCATCTCTGCTGAACTGATGATTTGGTTCCAAAAACTAGGCATCTTCATTCAAGAAGCCTACGGAATGACCGAAAACATGGGCCTAAACGCTGTGATGCCACGCAACCAAATAAAACTAGGTTCCGTGGGCAGAATTCACCCAGATTGCGAAACCCGCATCGACCCTGAAACGCAAGAAATCCAAATGCGGGCTCCTTACAATTCAACTGGCTATTTTAAGGAGCCTCTGTTAACCCAGGAACTATTTACGGCGGATGGCTGGCTGAAAACAGGGGATCAAGGTAAATTGGATTCGGAGGGATTTATCTCCATCATAGGACGCGTAAAAGATAATTTCAAAACGGCCAAAGGCCATTATGTTGCCCCTGCTCCCATCGAAAACAAGTTAAATACGCACGAATTAATCGAACAGGTGTGTGTGGTTGGTATTAATTTACCTCAACCCATCGCATTAGTGGTTTTGAGTGCTTTGGGAAAATCAAACACAGCAACAGCCATTCAAGATGCCTTCCAAAACCTACGCAACGAAATCAACCCCTTGTTAAAAAATTATGAACATTTGAAAAAAATCGTCGTTGTGAAGGAGGATTGGACCATCGAAAACGAATGCCTGACGCCTACCATGAAGATTAAACGCCCTTCCATCGAGAAAAAATACCAAGCGTATTTCGATGAATGGTACGCTCATCCTGAGACGATTATTTATGAACTAATGAATTAAAATTTTTACCTTGCGGGGTGAAATTTTTCCGTCTACACCTACTGCTAATCCTATGCTTATTCATTTCTGAAGTTGCTCAGGCTCAGTACGTCATCGTGGACAGCGTTATTTTCAAAGGCAATGATAAAACCCGCGACAACATTTTACGACGGGAATTAGACTTGGGTTCTGGCGACACACTTCAAGTGACAGAAATAGACTCCCGCCTGGAATTCAACCGCCGCAAATTAAACAATACGAATTTGTTTATTTGGGTCAAAGGCGATTACCACCAAAACAAGCCCGAACACATCACCATCTCCTACGAATTCCTAGAGCAATGGTACTTATTAGGCTACCCCATTTTCCAATTAGCGGACCGAAACCTAAACGATTGGTGGTCGCGAGGGCATTCGATGGAGCGCACCATTTATGGGGCCCATTTCATCCATAATAACTTTATGGGCCGAAATGAAAAGCTCAGTCTCAAAGCCGAAACAGGTTACACTCAGCGTCTAGAATTAGGCTATTCAAACCCCTATATAGACCGTAAAAAGACACTCGGCTTAGGAGCCTCCCTCACCTACACTACGAACAAAAACCTGGCTTTTCGAACCATTAACGACACGCTGAATAACCTGAGTAGTGATAAAATCCTGCGGGAACGCTGGAGCGGCGCCTTGAGCCTTCGGAAAAGGCTCAAGTTTTACGATTTCCATTACGCTGAAGTTCGCTACAGCCATTCGGTCGTGGCAGATACCATTCGCCAATTAAATCCGAATTATTATTACAAAGGGTCGAACGAGCAGAATTTCTTACAGTTAACTTACGCCTATTCCTATGATTTCAGGGATTATGCCCCCTACCCCTTAAGGGGAAAAAAACTTGATTTCGCCTATAATTATTACGGAATTTTAGCCCAGGATGCTTTAAATTATTGGGATCTTAAAGCATCCATTGCCTATTTTTTTGACTTGGGATCTAATTTCTTTATTACCACGCAATGGAAAGCCAAAGTAACCCAGGAGAACAAAAACATCCCCTACGCTAATATTCAGGCACTCGGATACGGAAATGATAATGTGCGTGGATATGAGCTGAATGTCATCGATGGCACGAATTACTTCCTCTCAAAAAACACTTTTAAATACCAGCTTTTTAACAAAATCATCCCGATTAAATTTATTCCCTATAAGCAATTCAATCAAATGCCGGTTTCGATATACCCTACGGTATTTTTTGATTTTGCTTACGTCTACCAGGCGCACCCAGAATTAACATCGAGTCATTTTTCGAATCGCTGGATTTATGGAATGGGACTAGGTTTCGATATCGTCACCTATTATAATTTCGTCTGCAAATTAGGGGTCCCGGTCGTTAACAGTGGAAAATCTGGATTAGTGGTTAGTATAGGCCGAGAGTTTTAGCCAAAAAAAAGCCGATCAAAGATCGGCTCATTTTAAAAATACCTAACCACTAATAATCTTATATACCTTGTAGACCTAAGCCTTTAAAATCATAATTTTTCCAAAAATAACATTTTTTATTATCAATGGCGAAATTCATTTATTTTTGACAAATAAAAAACTATCGCCATATCCGCAATTGTATGATAAACCCGTTAAATAAACTAATCGTTCCTTTATTCGCCTTTATATTTTTTTTCACCTCTTGCAATCAAGAGAAGCAAAGCGAAAACCAGGAGAGCGGCCAGCAGGAAGCCATCACTGCAGCTTGGGAAGCGAGTGGCGAATGGGTGCAAAAACTTAGCTTAAATCCTGATAATGTGGTGCGCAATGCCACGTGGGGGCAAGATTTAGCCACCCTAAAAGACACGCTTGAATTAGCAGAATCGCAACCGGAGAAAGGCATATCCTATACCCTCTATTTTGATGATACGGATTTAAACTTCAGTGACATCACCTATGTTCCGAACAACCAGAATAAATTACAAGAAATAAACTTCGATATATTTGTCGAGGCAGGAGAAGAGGTTCAGCCACTAATTGACCACTGGAAGGTCTATTTAGATGCTAAATTTGGCCCATCCGAAGTAAAAGGCAAAACTATCCTTTGGACTAAAAACAAAAATACCCGAATCGAATTAGAGAACGTAAGTACTCCAAAAGACCCGGGCATTAAACTTAGCTTTCAAGCAGCTAATTAAATTTTATAAATCCAACCACGCGTATCTGCGATTTCACCTAAACGAATTTGGCTAATTTCGTTAAACACTTTAGCGGAAAAATCGGTCTCTTTACGAGCTGGTAATTCGTAATCCTTTCCTTCAAAACCAATGGTCTGAATAGGTGCAATAACAGCTGCGGTACCTGCACCAAAAGCCTCCGTAACTGCACCTGAACTGATACCTTCTACTAATTCCTTTACAGACAAAAGACGTTCTTGGACTTCTACCCCCCAATCTTTGGCAATCTGAATCACCGATTTACGCGTCACACCATCTAATATTGTGTCCCCCGTAGGAGCCGTCACTAAAGCACCATGTATGATGAACATCAAATTCATAGTTCCCGCTTCCTCCACATATTGATGTGTGGCTGCATCCGTCCAAATAATTTGATCATAGCCATCCTTATTTGCTTGAACCGTCGGATACAAAGA
>JBJTMW010000113.1:0-2906 GCA_046070715.1 Aquirufa sp.
CTTCGAAGTTTGCCGCTACCATTCGTGGACGGTCGTTCCCTCGACGATGCCGAGTGACTTAAAGATCACAGCGCAGGACGATAAGGGTTTTGTGTTAGCGGAGGCACATTCGAGATACGATGTGCGCGGGGTGCAATTCCACCCGGAGGCGTTTTTGACGCAGCATGGATTGCAAATGATTAAAAATTGGATGAAATAAAAATGAAGAATATATTAAATAGACGGGCTGCGGGAGAAGCATTATCAGAGAATGAGGCGAGAGAGATTTTGCTGCGCATCGGGCAAGGAGAAGTGAATCCGAGTCAAATTGCCGCTTTTTTATCCTCTTATTGGTTCAATCCGATTCAGGTGGATGAGCTGAAAGGATTCGTTTCGGCTATGATGGAATTAGCCATCACGGTGGATCTATCAGAATTTGATGCGATGGATGTGTGCGGAACGGGGGGAGATGGAAAAGATACCTTTAACATTTCGACGACGTCCTCTTTCATCATCGTAGGTGCCGGCCAAAAAATCGCTAAACACGGCAATCACGGCGTTTCCTCTTCGGTGGGATCGTCTACGGTATTGGAGTTTTTGGGATTGAAATTCAACAATGACCCGAAGATCTTGAAACGCAAGATGGAAACGGCGGGTATGTGCTTCTTGCACGCGCCACTTTTCCACCCAGCGATGCGTTTCGTGGGCCCTATCCGAAAGGAATTGGGCATGAAGACATTCTTTAATTTGTTAGGGCCTTTGTTGAATCCTGCCAAAGTCAACAAGCAAATCTCCGGCGTCTATTCGCCTGAAGCGTTCGCCTTGTATGAAGGATTTTTTGCGGGTTCCGGCAAACAATACGGCATCGTTTATGCGGAAGATGGCTATGACGAAATCTCGTTAACCTCTGCTTTTCGTTTAACGACGCCAGCGGGTGCGGCGATTTACAATCCAGGAGACATTGGCTGCGAAGTAGTAGCTCAATCGGAATTATTTGGCGGTTCTACGGCGGAGGCCTCTGCGAATATGTTGTACAAAATATTGCAACGCGAAGGCACGCCTGCCCAAACACAAGCGGTTTTAGCGAATGCGGGAGCGGGTTTGTTTGTCGCAGGCAAAGCAGGAACCTTAGTGGAAGGCTACGCCTTAGCGAAGGAGTCTTTGGAAAGTGGTCGTGCTTTCCAGGCTTTCAAGAAATTTATAATGGATTAAGATGAGCATATTAGACCAAATCATAGCCACCAAAAGACAGGAAGTAGCCGCTTGCAAAGCACGCGTCACGACTGCTCAGCTCGAAAAACAGGGTTTTTTCGCGCGGGCATGCCATTCTTTGTCGATGTCTTTAGTTCAGCCGGCTTCTACGGGAGTCATTGCTGAATTCAAGCGCAAATCCCCCTCAAAAGGTATCATTAATGATCGTTTGGGCGTGGATGTGGTGACAAAAGGCTATGTGGAGGCGGGTGCGGCTTGTTTATCGGTGTTGACGGATGAATCCTATTTTGGAGGAACCTATGCTGATTTCGAATTAGCACGTCGCACGAACCCGAATACGCCTATTTTGCGCAAAGACTTTATGATTGATGAATACCAAATCATCGAAGCCAAGTCCATGGGCGCGGATGTGGTGCTCTTGATTGCGGCGGCTTTAAGTCCTGCCGAAATCAAAACATTAGGAAGCCTAGCGCGTTCATTAGGTATGGAAACTTTACTCGAGGTGCACGATCAAGAAGAATTGGATCGTTCGCTGGGAGAGTATATTTCCGTGGTAGGGGTGAATAACCGGAATTTGAAGAATTTCTCGGAGCAAAATGTGGAGGCGTCTAAGGTTTTGGCATCCAAAATACCATCCCAATTCGTCAAGGTTTCCGAAAGCTGTATTTCAGGGCCGGAGATCATTGCGGAATTAAAGACCTACGGTTACCGCGGATTCTTGATAGGCGAGAGCTTTATGAAGACCGATAACCCAGGAAAAGCCTTAAGCGACTTTATGAACTAGGTATGAAGTGGAAAGTATGTGGCATGCGGGAACCAGAAAACATCCAAGAAGTGGCGGCTTTTGGGCCAGACTTCATGGGCTTTATTTGGGCACCTAAATCGCCACGTTACGTAGGTGAAGATTTTGTGATTCCAGCCTTGCCAGCCAAAACGAAGGCGGTTGGCGTTTTTGTTAATGAAACGACTGACAACATTATTGCCTTATCGAAAAAAGCAGGTTTCTCGGTTGTGCAATTGCACGGAGAAGAGGGCCAAACAGAAATAAATTCCTTGCAAGCCGCCGGATTACAGGTCATCAAGGCGATTAGTGTAGGCTCAGCGAAAGATCTCGATCTGACAGATCAGCCCGATTTCTATTTGTTTGATACGAAGAAAGGGGCTCAAATAGGTGGGACAGGAGCGCATTTTGATTGGTCACTTTTAGCGCATTATACGCTGGATATTCCCTATTTTTTAGCCGGCGGATTGCAGGCAGAGGATGTGGAAAAGGTGAAGGAATTTCCGGGCTTATATGCTTTGGACTTTAATAGTAAACTCGAAATACGTCCCGGATTCAAGGATGTCGAGCAAGTGAAAGAACTAGTAAAACAGCTATAAATATGTCATTTAATGTAGATGAACGCGGGTATTACGGGAATTTTGGCGGGGCCTTTATTCCAGAAATGCTATACCCAAATGTGGAGGAATTACGTTCCCGCTATTTAGACATCATCGCGGAACCTTCTTTTCAGGAAGAATTCCACGCCTTGTTAAAAGATTACGTGGGTCGTCCTACGCCGCTTTTCAAGGCGGAGCGTTTGTCTGCGAAATACCACACGAACATTTACTTAAAGCGTGAAGATTTGTGTCACACAGGCGCACATAAGATTAATAATACGATCGGCCAAATCCTAGTAGCGAAACGCCTGGGCAAATCAAAAATCGTCGCAGAA
>JBJTMW010000114.1:0-11733 GCA_046070715.1 Aquirufa sp.
CAGGTAGGTTTAACATCCCCTGCGCGCATCGGAGCGGACGTTTGTCACTTGAACTTACACAAAACGTTCTGTATCCCTCACGGAGGTGGTGGCCCAGGCATGGGACCTATCGGCGTAGCGCCACAGCTAGTTCCTTTCTTACCAGGTCACGTACATGACGGAACTTCGGGTGCTGTTTCTGCGGCTCCGGTGGGATCTGCGAGTATTTTGGCGATCTCTTACGCTTACATCGCGATGATGGGCGGCAAAGGATTAACGACTGCGACAGAAATTGCGATCTTAAACGCAAACTACATCAAAGCGCGTTTGGAAAAAGAATTCCCTATTTTATATACAGGAACACAAGGACGTTGTGCACACGAGATGATCGTGGATTGCCGTCCGTTCAAATTATCCGCAGGCGTAGAGGCAGAAGATATCGCGAAACGTTTAATGGATTACGGTTTCCACGCACCTACCCTTTCTTTCCCGGTAGCTGGAACGTTGATGATCGAGCCTACGGAGTCTGAAAACAAAGACGAATTAGATCGCTTCTGCGATGCGTTATTGAGCATTCGTGCAGAGATTCGCGAGATCGAAGAAGGCAAAGCGGACAAAGCAAACAACGTGTTAAAGCACGCGCCTCATACACAATCAGCCGTTTTACTAGGCGATTGGGATCGTCCTTATACACGGGAGAAAGCGGTATTCCCGCTGGCGTATGTGAAGGCGAACAAGTTTTGGCCGACTGTTTCTCGTATCGACTCCGCATATGGAGATCGCAACTTGGTTTGCGCTTGCGAGCCGATGGAGAGTTATATGTAATTTTGCGTCAAGCGTTTCATTGAAGGCGGTCCCGTGGGATCGCCTTTTTACATAAATAAAATTTAGTATGCTTGCATAACATAATTCCTTTTATTTATATTTACGCAACGAGATTTAAAAACGTAGATATGAATCGTGCCATTAAAAAAGTAGCCATTTTAGGCTCAGGAATTATGGGCTCCAGAATAGCCTGTCATTTCGCAAATATTGGGGTTCAGGTCCTTTTATTGGACATTGCACCACAGACTTTGAGCCCGGAGGAAGAGGCCAAAGGTCTTCGTTTAGAACACCCTTCGGTACGCAACCGAATCGTTAACGCCGCATTTCAACAAACTATAAAAGCAAAGCCCGCATCGCTCTATGCAGCGGGCTTTGCGAATAACATCAAGCTAGGCAACTTCGATGACAACCTATCGGAAATCAGTTCAGCGGACTGGATCATGGAGGTAGTCGTAGAAAACCTAGCCATCAAACAATCGCTCTACGAAAAGGTAGAGAAGTTCCGCACACCGGGTACCTTAGTCACCTCGAATACATCGGGTATCCCAATTCATTTGATGTCAGAAGGCAGAAGTGAAGATTTCCAAAAACATTTCTGCGGAACCCACTTCTTCAACCCTCCTCGCTACCTACGTTTATTCGAAGTGATACCTGGCCCTAAAACAGATCCAGCCATCATCGAATTCCTAATAAGCTACGGCGAAACGCAATTAGGCAAAACGGCCGTTCTTTGCAAGGACACTCCGGCCTTTATCGCGAACCGCATCGGCGTTTATTCGATGATGCAGACGATGAAGGTCGTGGAGGAATTAGGCTTAACGGTAGAGCAAGTCGATAAACTGACGTCCAAAGTCGTAGGTCGCCCTAAATCTGGTACGTTCCGTCTTTCGGATGTAGTCGGTTTAGATACGACTGTTCACGTAGCGAACAATTTAAAAACCGCGCTGGTAAACGACGAAAGCAAAGACATTTTCAACCTACCGGTGATGTTACAGCGTTTGATGGAAAACAAATGGCTGGGCGATAAAACGGGTCAAGGTTTTTACAAGAAGACCAAAGACGAAAATGGCAAAACGGTCATCCTGAGCCTGGATCTACATACCTTTGAATACCGCGCAGCGGAACGCGTAAACTTTGAAACATTAGATCGCTCTAAGGCGATTGATAACCTCGCAGATCGCTTCGCGCTTTTATTAGCGGGAAAAGATTTGGCGGGTGAATTCTACCGCAAAACCATTTTGGATGGTTTCCGTTATGCGTCAAATCGCATTCCAGAAATCGCAGATGATCTAGTCAAAATTGACCAAGCGATTTGTGCGGGTTTTGGCTGGGAAATGGGAATTTTCGAAACCTGGGATGCCATTGGTGTCGTAAATGGAATCGAATTAATGAAAGTCGAGGGTCTTGCGCCAGCGGCATGGGTAACGGAAATGGTTGCAGCAGGACACACCTCATTCTACAAAGTAGAAGGTGGTAAGCGTTTGTTCTACGACATTGCGACTAAGAAATACCAAGCAATTGCAGGAGCGGAGAAGCAAATCAATTTACAGATCTTAAAGCCTACCAAAACCGTTTCTTCAAACGACGATATGCACATCGTGGATTTAGGCGATGGCATCTTAGGCTTGGAATTCCACTCGAAGATGAACACAATGGGCCAAGGGGTGCTGGAAGGCATTCAAGAGGCTATAGCGACAGCGGAAAAAGATTTCCAAGGATTGGTGATCGGAAACGAGTCGAACGAGGCATTCTCAGCGGGTGCGAATCTAGGGATGTTGTTCATGTTCGCAATGGAGCAGAAATTTGACGACATCAACAACATGATCGCGACGTTCCAAGAGACCATGATGCGCGTACGTTACTCGGGTATTCCGGTAGTGGTGGCACCGCATACTTTGGCCTTAGGCGGTGGTTGCGAGATCAATTTACATGCCGATAAGATTGTCGCTCATGCGGAATTATATATGGGTTTAGTCGAAGTGGGGGTCGGTTTGATTCCTGCGGGTGGTGGAACGAAAGAGATGGCACTTCGAATGGGCGATGCCCGTCGCGCAGGCGATGTGGAGCTAAACCGTTTGCAAGAGGCCTTTATGAATATCGCAACTGCGCGCGTGAGTACTTCGGCGCACGAGGCAAGAGAGATGAATTATTTACGCGCTCAGGATCGCATCGTGCTGAATCGCAATCAAGTGATATCGGAGGCGAAAAGAGAGGCTTTGGCCTTAGCAGACGCAGGATATGTCCAAAAAGCGAGACGCAACGATGTCTGGGTGGAGGGAAAACAAGGTTTGGCCCTATTCAAAGCAGGCATCCAAGGCATGTTAATGGGACGTTACATCTCAGAACACGACGCCTTAATTGCGAATAAATTAGCCTACGCGATCTGCGGTGGCGATTTAGACGCTCCGCAAGTCGTGAGCGAAACGTATTTACTCGACCTAGAAAGAGAGGCATTCCTTTCTTTATGTGGCGAGAAAAAGACCATGGACAGAATCCAAAGTTTATTAGGTGGCGGCAAACCACTCAGAAATTAAATCGTACGAAGATGAATGCATATATCATAGCAGGTTACCGCACAGCAGTTGCAAAAGCCAAAAGAGGAGGTTTCAGAACGATGCGCCCAGATGATTTAGCGGCGGAAGTCATTAAACATTTGATGAAGCAAGTGCCTAATTTAGATCCGGCACGCGTCGACGATTTGATCGTGGGCAACGCCATTCCCGAAGCCGAGCAAGGGATGCAAATGGCGCGCTACATCTCCCTTTTATCTCTCCCTAAAAACGTTCCTGGCTTCATTATTAACCGTTATTGCGGTTCTGGATTAGAAGCGATCGCTTTGGCTTCGGCTAAAGTTGCTTCTGGCATGGCCAATTGCGTCATTGCAGGTGGAACGGAATCGATGACGATGTTACCGATGATGGGTCACAAAACGGTCTTGAACTACGGAATCGCGAACGAACATCCGGATTATTACATCGGAATGGGTCTGACGGCCGAGGAAGTAAGTAAGAAATACAACGTGACGCGTGACGAGCAAGATGCGTTCTCTTTTGCTTCTCACATGAAAGCTTTGGAGGCACAAAAAGCCGGCAAATTCACCTCGCAAATCGTCCCAGTAGAAGTAACAGAGAATTATTTTGATGCCAAATCAGGCAAGAAACAATCCCGCAGCTGGACCGTATCTGAAGACGAAGGTCCACGTGCAGATACAACAATCGAAGCGTTAGGTAAATTAAAGCCGGCATTCGCGATGGGCGGAACAGTTACCGCGGGTAATGCGTCCCAAACTTCCGATGGAGCGGCGTTCGTTTTAGTCGTTTCGGAGAAATTAGTCAAAGAACTACATTTAGAGCCTATCGCTCGGATGGTTTCCTACGCGACAGCGGGTGTGGAACCTAGTTTGATGGGAATTGGACCGGTAGAGGCGATTCCAATTGCCTTGAAAAAAGCGGGATTAACGCTGAAAGATATTCAACAAATTGAATTGAACGAGGCGTTTGCGGCGCAGTCTTTGGCCGTTATGAAAACCCTCGATATCGATCCAACTATCGTTAATGTGAACGGAGGAGCCATTGCTTTAGGCCATCCACTGGGCTGTTCTGGGGCTAAATTGTCCATCCAATTATTCAACGAAATGCGTCTACGCAACCAAAAATACGGTATGGTCACGGCCTGCGTAGGTGGCGGTCAAGGGGTAGCGGGAATTTACGAATTGCTATGACCCCACAGGAGTACATTGATTTAGAATCTAATTTTGGGGCACATAATTACCATCCATTGCCGGTCGTTTTAGAACGCGGCGAAGGGGTGCATGTGTATGATGTGACGGGGAAAAAGTACCTGGATTTTTTATCTGCGTATAGCGCAGTGAATCAAGGACATTGCCATCCGCGTTTAGTCAAGGCGATTTCAGAACAGGCGGCGCGCTTAACACTCAGCTCCCGTGCTTTTCACACGAATCTATTAGGTTCGACGGAGAAGAAATTAGCGGAGAAATTCGGCTACGAAAAAGTCCTCTTAATGAATACGGGCGTGGAGGCCGGCGAATCTGCCATCAAATTAGCGCGTAAATGGGCGTATGAGGTGAAAGGCGTTCCGGCGAATCAGGCGGAAATTATTTTTGCGGAGGGGAATTTTTGGGGGAGAACGATTGCGGCAGTTTCATCATCGAATGATCCGTCGTCCTATCACAACTTCGGACCTTTTGTTCCAGGTTTCAGTCGGATTCCCTACAACGACTTAGCTGCTCTAGATGAGAAATTACAAAACCCGCATGTGGCGGCATTTATGGTGGAGCCCATTCAGGGTGAGGCAGGAGTGGTCATTCCGTCGCCGGGTTACTTGAAAAAAGCGGCCGCTTTATGTAAAAAACACCGCGTACTTTTCATCGCGGATGAGATCCAAACGGGTTTAGGTCGAACAGGCGCTTGGTTAGCCTGCCACCACGAATTAGTGCATCCAGATATTTTGTTGTTAGGCAAAGCGCTTTCGGGCGGATTTATGCCGGTGTCGGCGGTTCTTTGCAACGATGAGATTATGCTCACCATCAAACCGGGCGAACACGGTTCGACCTATGGTGGAAATCCATTAGCCTGCGCAGTGACAAACGTGGCCATCGATATCATCGAAGATGAGGATTTAGTCGAAAATGCTAGCGTTAGAGGTTCGCAGCTGTTGACGTTTTTAGAAAGTCTACGCGATAAAACGGCCTTGATTAAATCCGTTAGAGGAAAAGGCCTATTGTGTGCCATCGAAATCGACACCAACGAAGATAGCCACGTAGCTTGGGAAATCTGTTTAGATTTGATGAAAAAGGGCTTGTTAGCGAAACCAACTCACGGCAATAAAATCCGTTTAGCTCCTCCCCTCACCATCACCGGTGCGGAGATGGATCAAGCTTGCAGCATTATCGACCAAGTTTTTCTAGGCTATTAAGCGATTTCGAAGCAGCGCATCGAGATTCCTCCATAAACGAGTTCATCGAAGGTGAATCGGACGGTCTCATCTTTGCGGGCCAAAGCCAGCGCATATAACATCGGAATGTAGTGATCCGGCGTAGGAACAGACTTTAAACCACCCGGCGCGCGCGTATAATCAACTAAACTCGAGATATCCTTATCCAGCAATTTCTGCATCGTCCAGGTATCAAATTCCTGTGCCCAGTCATAAGCGAAATGTTCCTGCCCCATCGAGAGATTTGGGATACTGGCTTGTAAATTGTGTACAATATTCCCACTTCCCACAATCAAAACACCTCTTTCCCGCAAGAATTGTAATTCCTGAGCGAGGGTGACGTGATAGGCCAATGGCTGAGAATAGTCAATAGACATCTCAAAACAGGGAATATTGTGATTCGGAAATAGATGGCAAAGGACCGACCAGGCGCCGTGATCTAAACCCCATTCGGTGGTTTCTTGGATTTTTTGAGAGCCAGAGGCGAGTATTTTAGCGGTTTCTGGGCTTCCCGGTGCAGGATATTGAAATTCGTGCAGGGCACGTGGGAATCCACCAAAATCATGGATCGTCTCCGGCATCGGCGACGCTTGTACCTGCGTAATGCCACGCGTTAACCAGTGGGCGGATACTACAAGAATGGCTTTAGGTGGCGCAACAGAAGCCCCTAGCGTATTCAATGATGCCGTAAAAGGATTGTCTGCCAGTGCGTTCATTGGGCTTCCGTGCCCAATGAACCAAACTGGCTGTATGTTTGACATAATATTATCTATTCATGGACACCAAGAACTCTTCGTTGTTCCTCGTCCCTTTCATTTGTTGTTGCAAGAATTCCATCGCTTCTACAGAGTTCATGTCGGACATGTGCTTGCGCAAGATCCACACCCGTTGTAGCACCGCTGGATCCATCAATAGATCCTCGCGACGCGTTCCTGAAGCCGTCACATCGATCGATGGATAGATTCGACGGTTCGCTAGCTTGCGATCTAATTGTAATTCCATGTTACCCGTTCCTTTGAATTCCTCAAAGATCACTTCGTCCATTTTCGAACCTGTCTCAATCAAGGCTGTTGCGATGATGGTTAACGATCCACCATTTTCAACGTTACGAGCCGCTCCGAAGAAACGCTTCGGTTTGTGTAGCGCATTGGCATCCACACCACCGGATAAAATCTTACCAGATGATGGAACCACCGTATTGTAGGCACGTGCTAAACGCGTAATCGAATCTAATAGGATAACGACATCGTGGCCGCATTCCACCATTCTTTTGGCCTTCTCTAAAACCAGGTTAGCCACTTTCACGTGACGCTCTGCTTGCTCATCGAAAGTAGATGAAATCACCTCTGCACGCACAGAACGCTGCATATCCGTTACCTCCTCTGGACGCTCATCGATCAGTAAAATGATCAAATATACCTCTGGGTGGTTGCGGGAAATCGCGTTGGCGATGTCTTTTAAAAGAACCGTTTTACCCGTTTTAGGCTGGGCAACGATCATACCCCTTTGGCCCTTACCGATAGGCGCGAACAAATCCAAAATACGCGTCGAATAATTATCCGGCGTCGATGACAAGTTCAGCTTTTCCTCTGGGAACAAAGGCGTCAAATATTCAAAATTGATCCGATCGCGAATCTCATCCGTCGTTTTACCGTTCACTGATTCCACTTTCAACAAAGCGAAATACTTCTCCCCTTCTTTCGGTGGACGAATCTTACCTAAAATCGTGTCTCCTGTCTTTAAACCAAACATTTTGATCTGTGATGGCGACACATAAATATCATCTGGTGATGCCAAATAATTGTAATCAGACGAACGCATAAATCCGTATCCGCCCTCTTGCATAATCTCTAAAACCCCCTCATTTTCGATCAAACCATCTAATTCTTTGATGACTTGGTTGTAATTCGAACGTGGTTTGTGGTGATGAACCGGTGCCGGAGCTTCTTCTTTAGGTAATTTATCTACATCGACAGGTGCATCCGTAGGAGAAACCTCGTCTTTTGTGTTTTCTGTGCTGGTAATGAAGGAAGTATCGACTAAGAATTCTTCCGGAGCCGCTACTTCTTTGTATTCGATAGGCGCTTCTTCGGACGAAGCTTTTGTCTCCATCGGTAACAAAGGAGCTTCTTCGTTGCTCTTTTGAATGCGTTGACGCTTAGGACGTTCGGTTGTTGATGGGGCTTCTTCTGTTACTTTTTTTACTCTTTTGATAGGCTTATCTTCCATAAAGGGGGAATGATTAATTAAGATTGACAACAGACAGTTCTGTCAGCATGTGTGTCAAATGAGAAAATTAGGGGACGTTTACTCGTTGAATTGTCAGAATCGACATGCAATACTACGGTTTTAGCAGGGAATTGTCAAGGTTTTGGGCCAAAATTTGGGCTTCAAAATCAATTAAATGATAAAATACACGTCCACAGCGATTATTTCGTAGTTTTGCAGCACAATAATTTATGGAAAACATTCAGCAGCAGCTTATTGACCTTTTGGAAACTCGACGTAAGGAGGGCTTATTCAGGCAATTATCCGTGTTGGATGGCCGGACGGATTTCTGTTCGAACGATTACCTCGGTTTAGCCGCGGATCCCGTGCTGGCGGCGTCCATCGCGCGCGATTTCGAGGCATTACCTGTTGAGGCACGCAAGAATGGTGCTACCGGATCTCGACTTATTTCAGGACACTCCGCCTTAATCGAGCAATTCGAAAAAGAATGCGCTGCCTTCCACGGTTCAGAAGCCGCCTTGCTGTTTAGTTCAGGTTACGATGCAAACATCGGCTTGATCTCTTCCCTGCCACAAGAAGGCGACGTTATTTTCTGTGATAAACTGTTGCACGCGAGTTTGATCGATGGTTTACGTCTCTCGAAAGCCGAGCGTCGAATCTTCAAGCACAATAACCTGGATGACTTAGTCCATCTACTAGATCAATACCCTGCCGAAACCCGCAAATGGATCGTCGTAGAATCGGTTTATTCGATGGATGGCGATGTGGCTCCATTGCGTGAATTGGTCGAATTAAAAAATAAATATCAGGCTGAACTCATCGTGGATGAGGCCCATTCCGGAGGAGTTTACGGACCTGCAGGACAAGGATTAGTTTACGAATTAGGGCTATGCGAGGACGTTTTTGCTCGGGTCATTACGTTTGGAAAAGCGTGGGGAAATGCGGGAGCGGTGGTCTTGGGGTCTTTGGCCCTTAAAGAATACCTAGTGAACTTCGCTAGACCGTTCATTTATTCCACAGCACCCACACCGGCACACGTTTCAGCGCTTTTAAGCACCTTGCACTATTTGCCTTCTCAAAACGAAGCCAGACAAAAACTGCAAGAAAACATCGCTTTCTTCCGTGCCAACTGCCATTCTGATGCCTGGGGAGATAGCCAAACCGCCATCCAAACCTTCTTCGTGACAGGAAACGAGGCCGTGCGGGCCAAAGCCGCCTCCGCCAGCGAATTCGCCATCAAGCCCATCGTTTTCCCCACGGTAGCGAAAGGCAAAGAACGCATTCGCATCACATTAAGCGCAAACCACACACAGGAACAAATAAAATCACTAATAAAAACACTCGAATGAAACAGTTTATCGTCGCCGGAATTGGCACCGAAATCGGAAAAACAGTCGCATCAGCCATCCTAACAGCCGGCTTAAAAGCTGACTACTGGAAACCGGTACAAGCGGGCGACTTAGCTACGGGAGATGCCTATTGGATTCGCAACTGGGTTCCGTCGGCCACCGTTCATCCGTCCACTTATGCCCTAACTCAACCACTTTCTCCGCACAGCGCGGCGGAAATTGATGGGATTACGATTACGTTAGATGACTTTCAAATTCCAACAGACCAGACCTTAATCGTCGAATTAGCTGGAGGAATTATGGTGCCATTAAATGATCAACAGACGAATTTAGACCTCATCAAACACCTGAATTTACCGGTCATTTTAGTGAGTAAAAACTATTTAGGCAGCATCAATCATACGATTTTAAGCTACGAGATTTTAAAGCAACATGGAATTCCAATGGCCGGAATCGTTTTCAATGGACCAGAAAATCCATCAGGCGAAAAGTTTATTTTGAATCACACCGGTTTGCCCCTTATTTTGCGCGTGAATCAGGAATCAGAAATTAATGAAGCGGTCATCGCTTCGTATGCAACTAAAATCCATGTCTAATTCGAATTTGTCTTCTCGGGATGCGGCGGTTGTTTGGCACCCGTTCACGCAACACCAGATCGAACCTATTTCGATCCCCATTGCGAGCGGGAAAGGCGCGCACTTATTTGATACGGAGGGCAAAAAATACATCGATGCGATTTCGTCTTGGTGGGTAAATACGCACGGTCACGGTCATCCCTATTTAGCCCAAAAAGTGTACGAACAAGCGCTCCAGCTCGAACAAGTCATCTTCGCGGGCTTTACCCACGAGCCAGCGGTTCGACTTTCGGAACGTTTGTTAAGTCATTTACCGCCTAATTTCGAGCGGGTTTTCTTCTCAGATAACGGATCTACTGCTGTAGAAGTGGCCATCAAAATGGCCTTACAATTCTTCCATAATCAGGGGAATACGCAACGTAGAAAAATTCTCGCTTTTGCGGATGCCTACCACGGGGATACCTTTGGGGCGATGAGTTTAGGAGCGCCTAGTTCCTTCAATGACCCCTTTCAGGATATGCTTTTCGAGGTGGAATTCCTTCCAAGTCCTCAAGACACAGAAGCTTGTCTTGCGGCGATGTCCTCTTTAAATGCAGACGACTACGCGGCTTTCATCTTCGAACCTTTAATTCAAGGGGCAGGAGGAATGAAAATGTACGAGGCGTCTACCTTAGATGCGCTGATTCAGATGGCACATGAAAAAGGAATGTTCTGTATTGCAGATGAAATCATGACCGGATTTGGTCGTACGGGGAAGTGGTTTGCGATGGATTATTTGGTAGAGAAACCAGACATCGTTTGTTTCTCCAAAGGCCTAACGGGCGGCATGATGGCCATGGGATTAACCCTGTGTAGCGAGAAAATTTTCCAATCCTTCCTTTCGGATGACCGTCGAAAGATGATGTTCCATTCTCATTCCTTTACGGCAAATCCATTAGCCTGCGCCGCAGCAAACGCGAGTATGGATTTAATGGAAAAAGAAGAAACCTGGACGTCTATTGCGCGGGTGGAAGCACGTCATCGAGCTTTCGCTGTCACGCTGGAAAATCATTCAATTCTAAAAAATATACGTATCCAAGGCACTATCATCGCAATGGAAATTGCGGTGGGAGAAGCAAATGGTTATTTGCATTCTATTAGAGATAAGGCCTATGCCTATTTTATAGAGCAAGGCATTTTGATGCGTCCTTTAGGAAATACCATCTATATCCTCGCCCCCTATTGTATCGAGGACGAGGACCTAGCGTATATCTACTGGAAAATTAAGGCTTTTGCGCAGGGACTAATTTAGTCGACTGCCAAGAAACCATTTGCCAACGCTTGTCTGCATAAACGAACACATCCGTGAAGCGTAAGCGAATCGTCGTTTGTGCACCATCCGCCGCTTGCTGTAAAATGGTCAAAATTCCCGTGTTAATTCCGGTCTTGCCATAAACGCGTTGCTGCATTTCCTCCGGAGTGATCGCCACATAGCTAGACTTTCCTGAAGCAATCGAAGCAATATAGGTACCCTTCGAATCCTGCATGCCACTCGAATGGAAATACACTAAATCCTTGTGTAATACGGCTTGCAATCCGGGGATATCTTTAGCGACCATCACTTTAAAACGATTTAATTCCGCTTCTTTCAGGGATTCTTCGTTTTGGGCGAAGCTGATCATGGGTGCCAAAAGACACAATAAAATCAATACTTTCTTCATTTTACTTTTCTTTTAAAACGCTTTCGCGCGGTTTATTTACTCAAAATTAAATCAGCCGCCTTCTCCGCAATCATCACCACCGCGGAATTCGTATTCCCGGAAATCACATCCGGCATGATCGAT
>JBJTMW010000115.1:0-6451 GCA_046070715.1 Aquirufa sp.
AAACCATCTCCTAGCAACTCTTCTACATGGTGGTAATCTGCTCCCGCCACGAATGCATCTGCTTCTTGCAATCCGGCAGCTGTTTTAACACCTATCACTTTTCCTTTTTCGATCTCGAATCCTTGTACTTCTGCATTATACGTGATCTTCACCCCCTTTTCTTCAGCCAAGGCCACCATTCCTTTGACGATTTGGTGCATCCCACCCATCGGATACCAAGTCCCTAATTTGATTTCGGCGTAATTCATCAGCGAGTACATCGCTGGTGTATTTTCAGAGATCGCGCCTAAGAATAAGATGGGAAATTCCATCAATTTCAACAGCGTAGGCGAAGTAAAGAACTTACGAATATGCTTGTAAAACGAAGAAAAGACGTCGATGCGGATGGCGTCGATGAGTAATTTAAGGCTTAAAAATTCGGTGATTTTACGAGAGGGTTTCCACACAAAGTCCTGAATACCCACTTTGTATTTATAGGCAGCTTGCTCCATAAACGCGTCTAATTGAGCCGCTGCACCGGGTTCATAGGACTCGAACAAGGTTTTTAAATCCGAATAATTCGCAGGCAAATCGATGGTTTCGGTCTCCGATAAAATAACCGAATACGACGGATTTAAGCGAACTAAATCGTAATAGTCTGAGGGCTTTTTCCCGAAACGCTTAAAAAACGTCTCAAAAATATCCGGCATCCAGTACCAAGACGGCCCCATATCGAAGGTAAAACCATGGGATTGAAAAACACGGGCGCGACCACCGGCGTGATCGTTCTTTTCCAAAATTTGGACTTCATAACCTTTCGAAGCTAATTCAGTCGCTGCTGAAAGACCTGAAAACCCCGCACCTATGACGATTACTTTCTTCATAATTTCTCTAATTTAACAAATATACCGATCTTTCTTTTGGCCTAACGCCTAAAAAGAAAAAGCCAGATAAAATCTGACTTTTTAACTTCCTTCTGTTAACCAAAAAACTAATCAAAACCTAAAATTTAACCTTAAGCATACATGTGCAGATGGTTCTTTAAATCCCTTCTTGCCATAAATATTCTATTTTTAACCGTTCCAATCGGCAAATCTAACTCCTCCGCGATTTCATGGTATTTAAATCCTTCGAAATACATCATAAAAGGCACGCGGTACATCGCATCAATTTTAGCTAAAGCGGATTGAATATCTTCGCTGATGAAAGAACTCACTGCCTTATTTTCTTGCAGCGATTCCATCGAGTTAATGTAGTGTAAATTGTCTGTCGTGTCGATGAATGTATTGCGACGCACCATGCGTTGGTATTGCGTGATGAAGGTGTTCTTCATGATCGTGAATAACCACGCTTTCAGGTTTGTCCCGTCTTGGTATTTTTCGCGATTCGTGAAAGCCTTCACTAAGGTATCTTGAACTAAATCGTTCGCATCATCTCCGTCTTTGGTCAAACGTAACGCGAAAGGGCGCAAAAACTTCGAAAAAGTGCCTATTTGATAAGTAAACTCAAGAGCTGTCATATGATTGAACTATTTTGTTCAACAAATTTATAAAAAGATTAAACAAAACAAATAATTTGTTTAAAAAAATTAAAAAAAGATTAAACAAAATTTTAATAGTCGGAATTGTCGCGTTCATCGACACAGAAAAACGATTAATCGTTTAGGCCGGATAAGATTCGCTTAAAAGGTGGTTTTAACCTATCTTTAGACCCTATTATTCCGATGAAACACTTTTTTCTCTTTCTGGCATTCCTTTCCTTCCATGGCTTCGCGCAGACGAAGTGCCATTGTACTTTAAAGGGTATTGTGGCCTCTAAGGAGAACAAAGAGAAAGTACCAGGCGCTTATGTTTACTTGAAAGGGACGAATAAAGCGACGGTTTCGGATGCCAAAGGTCAGTTTATTCTTAACGATCTCTGTCCTGGCAAATACACCTTAGTTTGCCAAATGGCGAGCTTCGATCCCATCGAAACCGTGATCAATCTGGAAGATGAAAAAGAGGAGGATTTCCTATTAAGCACGCACGAAGAACATTTGCAAGAGGTTTTCGTTCAAGGCAGAAAACAAGAAATCACGTCACAGTTAAAATCTGAATTAAGTACTGAAGAACGTTCTCAAAAAGATGGTTTATCTCTGGGAGAAATGTTAAAAGGCTTAACGGGCGTCCAAAGTCTACAGACAGGAAGTTCCGTTTCGAAACCCGTTATTCATGGTTTGCATTCCAGCCGCGTCATTATTTTAAATCAGGGAGTAAGGCAAGAAGGCCAAAACTGGGGAAGCGAACACGCTCCCGAAATCGACCCCTTCGTCTCTAAAAACATTCAAGTCATTAAAGGACCAGGCGGCCTGCGCTACGGTGGGGATGCCATTGGTGGAATCGTCATGCTAGAACCCAACGCACTTCCAGACAGTTCTGCGATTCACGGATCTATCCAAAGTATCTATTTTAGCAATGGTAGACAGGGTGTGTTATCGGGCTTATTAGAAGGCGGAATTCCGCGTCACAAAGGCTGGGGCTGGCGCATACAAGGCACGCTGAAAGATGGTGGAAATGTCCAAGCCGCCCACTATTACCTCAGCAATACCGGTGTGAAAGAGGAAAACGGATCGGTGGCACTGGGCTATAAATCGAATCGCTGGGGGGCGGATTTTTTCTATAGCCGTTTCCACACGGTGATAGGGATTTACGAAGGTTCGCATATTGGAAATATCGCAGATTTAGAGAAATCTATAGCGAGAGAGCGGCCTTTACCGGCCTATACACCGGAACAGTTTATCCGTAAAATCGATCGACCTAATCAGGATGTTTGGCATGATTTGGCCAAAATAAAAACCTTCTACCACCTCCCTAATCAGGCTACTTTACGTGCCACCGTGGCCGCACAATCCGATGAACGCTGGGAATTAGATGTATTGAGAGCTGGCAAAAACATCAATACGCTCCGCTTTAATTTGGATACGTATAGCGGCGAAATCGTGTACGATGAGACGAATACAAACAAACATTGGAAGGGACAAGCTGGCTTCACTTACTTAGATCAGGGGAACATTACTTCAGGCAACCGGGTCCAAAATCCCACCTTAACCACCAGCCTTCTGCCTAATTATTTGCTGCAAAACACGGGGGTATTTGCCATTGAACGTAGAGCAACTGAGCAATGGGAGTTCGAAGCAGGTCTTCGCTATGACGTAAAAGAGATCGAAACACATCGCCCCAAAGCGAATTTCTCCCCCTCCATTCTTCGCAACAGACAGGTCTTTTCAGGTGTATCTGGAAGCGTTGGATTCACCTATCACTGGAATCTTAACCTCGAATCACAGTTCACCGTTTCGCGCGCTTTCCGGGCACCCGGAGCTAACGAATTATTCTCAAATGGCGTTCACCATGGGGCCGGCGCTTACGAAATAGGGGATCCAAACCTAAAGGGAGAGACGGGGACAAATGTCAGCTTTTCCACGAATTACAAACCCGAACGATGGGATATTGAACTCGGTTTGTATTCGAATCATATTCACAACTTCATCTATTTAAGACCCGAAGTAGTGAATGGTGATGCCGTTTATGCGACAACTGTCAGAGGGGTCTTCCCTATTTTCAGCTACCAACAAATCGACGCACGTTTTCAAGGGATCGATTTTCAGGCGAGCTACCTGCTCAGTCCGCGTTTGTCTGTGCAACAGAAGACGAGTATTGTCCGGGCTTTGGACACCCAAAGCGACCACTATATGGTCAATATCCCTGCAGATCGATTCGAATATACCCTTCGCTATGCTTTTTCGAGCAAACACTATGTGAGTGGCGGAATGACGCAGGTTTCGAGACAGACGCGGGTAGAAAAAGGATCTGATTATGCGGCACCGCCGGCAGGTTATTTTTTAGTAAACCTAAACTGGGGTATTCAAGTTCGCCGATTAGAGGTAAACCTCCGCGTTTCGAATGCATTAAACGCCGCGTACCGCGATTACCTCAATCGCTTCCGCTATTATGCAGACGATCAGGGCCGAAATATTAGCTTGAAAGTTTCGTATTCAATCTAGCGTCGAAGCCAGGATTCGGGGTTTTGGCGTACCGTATTTTTCCAAACCTGGAAATTAATCTCTGCCGTTCCATCTTCATCCGAAGCCACCGACCCGATACGCTGGCCTGTCCTCACCCGCGTCCCTACACTCACAGAAACATTTGCCAGCTTACTGTAAACGGTGAAATAATCACCGTGCTGAATCGCCACGACCATATTAATCCCTGGAATATTCACGACCGATTGCACCACGCCATCATACACGGAATGAACAGGCGAACCCGGTGAAGTTTGGATATCGATCCCGTTGTTATTAATCATCACGCCTTTTAACAAAGGGTGTTTATGTACGCCAAAGTGATCCGAAATAAATCCTGACGGCACCGGGAACGGCATGCGACCACGCAAAGCAGCGAAAGAGCTCGCTAGTTTCGCTTCGTCCGCATTCATATAATAGGTATTGCTTTCGATCTTCTTTTCTTCTACGGGGGCTGGAGCTGGTGCTGCCTCCGCTTTTGGCTTTTTCGCTTCAGCAACTGCCGCTTTTTTCTCCTCTTTAGGCGACTCTTTTTTCTCCGTTTCTCTCTCTGCTAAAATCTTCGTCGTCTCCCCTTTTTTCAATTCTGGCAAAGCCGGTTTGTTGACTTCCACTTTTTTCACTTGACGGGCCTGACGCAATTTACGCTCCCGTTCGATACTTTTTTGAATCTCTCGTTGCACGATTCCGGCAATCAAATTATCCAATTTGCGCACAGACAACTTCTTCTTCTCTAACTCAATTTTTAATTTTTTCTCCTGTTGGGTCAAGACCGTCACTACCTGATCTTCTTTGGTTTTCAAGACCTCTAACTTCTTTTTCTCCCCTTCCTTTTCCACAATCACTTTTTTCTCTTCCTGTTTCTTAAAGACCACTTTCTGCTCCTGTGTCATCAAATCTTGACGCGTCTTAAAGATCAAATCCGCTTGCTTTTTGCGGTTCGTTGAGTAGTGACGTAAGTAATCAAAGCGGCGCACAAATTCACCTAGGTCATTCGATAACAACAAGAAAATCATCTTATTGTACACAGAGGACGTTTTTTGCGCCTCATAAATCATCAGCGCATATTGCTTTTTCAAACGCTCTAATTTCGCCTTTAAGACATCGCCCTCGTTGCGTAATTTTTGTGCTTCTTCTGCTAAAATTTGTTGGTTTTGCTCTAAAACGGTGATCTGCTTTTTCTGCACTCCAATCTGCTCTTTTAACACGTTGAGCTTCCCGATCGATGCATTTTTCTTCTTCGAAGTCCGGGAGATGATCGAGTTTAGCTCTTTGATTTTGGACAAATTATCTTTCTTCTGCTGCTCTAAAGCGGCTTTCTTGTCTGACTGTGCGAAAGATAAACTCGTAAAAAGGAGCGCGAATAGAAGGAAAAGGTATTTCAAGGCTTTAATAGTTTGGCTGGCACTTTAAATGGGAATTCCAAAGGCGTATCTAACAACTCTACTTTGGAATATTTAATGGTAATCAAGGTCTGATTGAACTGATTCTCTTTGTTTTTCACGTCGAGCGTAATGGAACTGGAAAATGGAAAAAGAGCAGAATTTAGCGTAGAGAAATCCTCGTAATCTAAAGTCAATTTATTCGATGAAGGGACGTCACTTACGGACAATTTCTTCAGCTTGCGGTTTGGACCTACCCAATTATTGACCTCCACGTGGCCTTCTTGCTGTTTCACTAAGAAGTTTTCATTTTCGCGAACAACTCGACGGGTGTTGTTTTTCTTGTAGGGCTGGTTGCCCACGATCATGTTTTGAATCAAATCATACGATACTTTAAAGCCTAAACTAGTGCTTAAACTGTCATACGTTAGGTTCGTGTATTCATTATTGATCTTGTGGTAGAATTGAACGCGGTCTTTCGTGAATAAAACGGCCGCCCCAGAAATCATAGAAACCGAGATATTAGCCCAAATGATGCTATCTTTCTTCATCCGAATATCCACGATATAGGTATCGGAATTGTTTTTCGTTTTCCAAACCACCTTTGATTTCGCCTTCAAATAAGTGAAATTTAAATCATCGGATGCCGTTTGTTGATCGACTGCTTCGATGGGAGTCGCTGGGGCAACTACTACGGGAGTAGAATCGACTTGAACGCTGTCAGCCTTAGGCGTCTGAATCGTCGCCACCGTCGCCTTAGGAGCACAGGCGCCTAGAAGAGAAAGGAAAACAAGACTAAAAACAATCCGCATATGGTGGCATTTTGGAAACAAAAATAGCTCAATTTTCGGGAATTTGACGCATTTGAATCTTTTTATCTACAGATTCTCTCGCCGGTTCTAAGCGAAGCGCTTCCTTCCATGCCTCGAGTGCTTTATCGACTAAATGCAAGCGAAAAAGGACGTCACCATAGTGTTCCCACAAAGTCGCGGACACATTTTCTTTGTCTTTCAAGGCCGCCTCCATGGCCACA
>JBJTMW010000116.1:0-7233 GCA_046070715.1 Aquirufa sp.
CCGGCGAGCGAGAAAATTCGAGGCAAAAATCCATCCTCCTTCATCGTTTCCGTGGCGGCCACATAAAACAAGCGAGAACGCGGCGCTAATAAATAAAAGGGGAATCGAATGCTATTGTTCATCCGCCATTTCACGGAGAAAAAGATGTGGTAGAGGCAAATCACGTCCATGAAGTAGGTTTGGTGATTCGACAGAAACAAGACGCCTTCGCGCGGCAAATCTTTGATCTTTTCTGTCCCCTTAATCTCGGTTTTGTTGTAAATGCTCAGGCGAGCAAAGGTCAACCAGCCTAACACAAATACGATAATTCGTTTCATCCCGATCGGATTTCCAAACGGATCGCGACGGACCAGACCCCAGCGGTCTAGGCAATCAAAAAACTTCTTTAAAAAGGTTATACTCTTAAAATCCACCGCTCTTTTCTTTGCCTTTTGTGGCTGGTTTTGTTTTTGTTGGTTCTTTCTTCACCGGTGCTTTCTTCACCGGAATTAATGGTTTGTAATACGAAGTAAATCGCTTGATAAAGGCATTTTTCTCTTCTGCTGCCGCTTCCACCACCTTTATGCCGCCTTTTTTCTGCGTCTTTAAGGACTCCCGCACCGCGGCTAGGAAGGAATTATCTGACGAATAAACGCCTAATTCTCCCTCAAAATAAGCGAAATAATACCAAAGATCTTCCGATAATTCCCAATAGGCGTAAAACTCCTCCTTGTTTGGCTTCTTCACCACTTCCATAAATCCTTTAATCGTCGCATTCACATCTACCGGTCCCACATTGATCAAAGGCAAATCCCCGATAGAATAAAAAGCGCTCAAATTAGGCGACCAAGCCCATTTCACCGAAGAGAAATTAAGCATCGACGCAAAATCTGGATCCACTTTATCCAAGGCCAAATGCTCTCGATCCATTCTTGCTTTCGTGGCCTCCGGAATTTTCTTCCCTAAAATCGGTTCCACTCGTTTCAAGTATTCATCTCGATCCGCCGGTTCATCCGCTGCCGCCGTTAACAAGCCTTCCTCTAAATTATACTTCACGATGCGATCGCCCATTTTCTGAAGAATCGGAACAGGCACCTGAAACTGTAAACTTAACCAAGATTCGATGCGGGGAATCAGCGTGTCGATGGACATGGAAATCTTGCCAAAAGACCGAACCAGCTTGTTCCCCGTGAATAATTGCACCATCCCATCCGTGTCCACGCGCTTTTTCGGAATCGATAAATACATTTGGGATTCCGCGTTTTTGATGCTGTAGACTTCAGACGCTTCTGTCACTTCACCGGCCGCTTTGAACAAAACGGGATCGTCTTCATTCGACATGGGACCCAAGAAAGAGGGGTATAATTTATTCGCCGCATTCACAAAAATACCGGCGGTGACCGAGCGACCTAGTTCGTCTTTTAACTCGTCGTTCACGACAATTCCCTTCGAATTCGCGAACGGAATCCAGGCCGTTTTGAACTTCAAGGTCCCTAATAAAGGCCTGATGGACCCTTTAAATTCCAAGCTCGGTTTTTCAGAAAGGAAATACACATCGCCTTTGAATTCTTGGTGCGAAGTTAATTTTAACGGCGTTTTCTCGATGTATCGCGCTTCTGCTCTGATTCCTTCGGGCAGAAAATCGAAGTTTTTCATGGGTATCACCAAACTGTCGCTTCCCTCCACAGGCAACAAGTAATTCGCAGTTCCCGTAAATCGATTCGCGTTAGCGGTGACGGTGTTGATGTTTGCCAAAACATGGCCATTCACCGTCGCCCTCGCACCGGTGAGTGCCTTAAATTGGCCACCCTTCGCGATGGCAAGCAAGCCTTTTGCCGGATAAACCGTCGCTGGCCCAATCTCGATTTCCTTCACGCCTTCTAACGAAATAACCTCGGAAACTTGATCCAATACGCCGGATTTTGCCGCGATGGGCCCAGCTTTCGATGTGGAATCGAGAATTTGTAAAACGGGCTTTTGTAACTTTATCTTTTGGTTTTTTTGCTCCCAAACCGCTCCTGTGTAAGCGGTTTTATATCCTTGAATCGGCAACAAAGCTGGCGATTCCTCCACCGGTTTAAAATTCAGATTTACCGCACCCGGTGCGACTTCGATCGAAATCCGTTCCGCGTTGAATACCGGTTTCTTCAAACCTATGGTGAGCGAAGCATCCTTCGATTTCCACGTCGCCGGCTGAAAATAATACAGTTCTGATTTCAGTTTTCCATCTCCCAAGGTAATGTCGCCCTTCCCAAAAACCTGCTTCTTGTGCATCCAAACCGGACCTTCTAATTGCAATTGATTCGCATAAAGTGCAAAGGAATTCTTCTCCGGATAAATCGCGAGCGAATCCTCGCGCGGCAACCAGCTGAATCGGTGACCAGGAAGGCTCGCGATAGGTCCTTTTTTGTTTGCCATCTCCCCTAGTTTTCCCTCCGAACCCACACTAATCAGCGAATCCGGGTAAAGGAAGGCCTCTTTCATGGATGATTGAAAACCCTCCATGGCAAAAGATCCTGCCGTATGAAGGCCCTTTTTGTCCATTTCCAGCGAAGCGCTTAGGCTTAGGCTGAGGCTGGCCTTGTTTTGGTAGATTTTCAGGGGTATTTTCTGGGTGTAGGTAAAGCCAAAGCTTTGGTCCGGCTTCAAGATCAATTGCGTGTTTATGGGAGGTAAAAGCCCTTTAGAGTGAAAGGTGCCCACAAATACAGGCGCTTTTTGCGTCAAACTATCCAGCACGATGCTAGGCACTTTAAAATAGTAGGTCGAATCATATACCCCTTTCGCGCGCCATGGCTCGTCGAAGTGGGCGGTCATTCCTTTGGGGATAATCAGTTTGGGATATTCTGCTACGCCAAAACGTCCCGACTTATTTCCCGGTGGACTCAAAATCAGAGATCCCGATCCATAGCGAAAAGCTCCTCCAAATTCCTTGGATTGGCCTTTAGGGATAAATGTAATCGAATCAATCTGCGCGAATTGCGCCGTAAAGTCGTTGAATTTGAAGGCAAAATCTGGGCCTCGAAAACGGTAATCCCCGATCTTGATTTCGCCCAGGAAATTAAAGTCCCGCCCTTTTTGGAAGGTTAACGCCTCATCATAGGGAATAAATTCCGCCTTCAAGGAATCCGAAATCATCACCTGCTGAATACCCCGAATACGCAATTTCTTGTCCACTAAATCGAGGGAAATCGAGGCGGAATCCGCAGCGAGATTTTCGCCCATCGAGGCCGCATAAAAAGTGTCAAAATCCTTTTTCTCATAGGCTACCCGCGCGTAATGGCGCCCCAAAGCCGTAAAAGAATACAAATCGTCTACCACTTGCATATAGCCGGCATCCACATACGACTGAAAACCGGATTGAATCTGCTCCGGCCGGCGATTCACTAAAACGGCCAAGTCGCCGATGGTCGCCGATTCCACTTTATTCTCCACTAAATAGCGGTACAAAATCCGCATAGGGCTATAATTCAGCAAGCCTTGTAATTCCTGAATGCGGCCATCGTTATAATAATCCTTCGATTCAAGCCAGGCAGGAACCTGGTTTCGGCCGGAAATTTGGTAAAAATCGATGCGCTTTTCTTTCACGCGTAGCACCCCTAAATCCACCGACATCCGCATTTCGTGGAACGTGTCTTCGAACAAGGCGCGGTTCTTTGCGCCGGTATTTTTCTTGAAATGAAAGGTCTGGTTTTTCGGGTACCACTGACCGGCTACATCTCCTCTAAATAGGGAATCGTTTTCGCTCAATGGGCTAGTCCAGCGACCTGATGGAACCAATATGGTGGAATCTGGCAGAAACCAAATCAGCGGAGCTGACATCGTTCCCAGTTTTTGGAAATGCAAAGCTCCATCCCGCAATCCTTTGCGCAGATCCTTGAAAACAGGTTTTCCTTCCGCGGACCACACATCCCCCGTCATTTCGGTGGATTCTGTTCCCTTAAATTCGAAAGGAAAGTATTTGTCTTTTCGCCGTAAGGTGAGTGATCCCTCGCCATTTAGTGCTTTTTCTTGCTCGATCCAGTCCGCTGAAATAAATCGAAGCGTTCCATTCGCCGGTTGAAATTGCATCTCATCGATTTGAAGACGCGCATTCTTGTGACCTAATTTTTCGCCTGGTATTTCTCCGCCTTTGGCCATACCCAGATTCGTCTTCGGATCCCATTGAAATTCTGAGACTTGAAAAACAAGGCTATCATTCGCGATACGATACGTGATTTCCGAAGGCCCCCACTGGTTCTTCTCTTTTTGCGTTCCGTTTAAACGCAAGGAATAAGGCCCCACCTGAATCTTTTGCGCAGAAAGGCTAAAGCTCAGGGCTAGAGTGAAAAACAGGATGCGAAAGAATGTAATCGTATTCTTCATAAAGGGATAAAAATACATAAAATATTCAGATATTTGGGTCAAAATAATCCCTATGTCTAACGTACTTTCCCTTTTTAAAGATATAAAAGCCTTCATTTTTGACATCGATGGTGTGATGACGGACGGTAATGTGCATGTGCTGGAGACAGGCGAACATTTCCGCACCTTCTACATCCGCGATGGATATGCGCTCGAAAAGGCGCGAGAGGCAAATTTTCAAATGTGCGTGATCACAGGCGGGAGTCATCCAGGGGTCAAAAAACGCTTAGAAAATCTGAAATTTCAACACATCTATTTCGGTTTAGGAGGAAAAGATAAGCTGGAAACTTATTTAGAATTATTGCCAAAATTAGGGGTCAAAGAAAATGAAATCCTGTATATGGGAGACGATATGGCTGATTTGAAGGTCCTGTCTCGCCCAGATATTTTAAGCACCTGCCCGGCGGATGCGATTCCTGAATTGCACCAAGTCGTGAAATACGTTTCGCCTTTTAATGGAGGCCGCGGTGCGGTAAGAGACGTGATTGAAAAAGTATTAAAACTGCAAGGAAAATGGGCTTAATCTTGCCAGTAAAAGGGATATCACCTGTTTTAGGAGAAGACAACTGGGTCGCCCCTAACGCCACGATTGTGGGGGATGTGCAGACCGGAAAGCAATGTACGATCTGGTTTAATGCGGTCGTTCGCGGGGATGTGAATTCCATCCGCATTGGTAATTATTCGAACATTCAAGACGGTGCGGTGGTGCATTGCACCTACCAAAAAACGGTCACTTCCATCGGTGATTATGTATCGATTGCGCACAATGCGATCGTTCACGGTTGCACCATCGAGGACAATGTGCTCATCGGAATGGGAGCCATCGTGATGGATAATGCGTACATCGAAGAAGGCAGTATTGTGGCGGCTGGAGCAGTTGTAACCCAAGGAACACGCGTGCCGGCTGGCACCATTTATGCCGGAAATCCTGCCAAATATTTAAAAGATGTCAGCCCAGAAGCGGCTGAAGTTTTCAAGCGCACGGCCTATAATTATGTAGAATATGCGTCTTGGTTTTCAAATCCTACCACATGAGTAACGACCCACTTCACGGTGTAACTTTAGAGAAAATCTTAACGGACCTAGTCGATTTATTGGGCTGGGAAGAGATGGCTCGAAAGATCCGCATTAATTGTTTTGCGAGTGATCCAAGCATTAAATCGAGTTTAACTTTCTTGCGCAAAACGCCTTGGGCGAGGGCGAAGGTGGAGACGCTGTATATTTGGAATTTGAAAAAACTAGAGAAGCACAAGCAGGCCCGCAATTCCCAAGAGGTAGACGAGTAGGACAATAAACGAGTCGTAGCCCATGCGCAGGATTTGCTTTTTCGGATGAATCACCATTCCCACCATATAAATGCCGGTTAAGAAGATGCCCAAAGCCGTGAGGTAGATGTCCGCGTGCGAAATACTGGGTAAAATGGCATCGCCACCGATCAGCGAGGCCACTAAAAACAAGACCGGCAGGAAAGCATTTCCGCCAAAAATATCACTCACCGCCATATTGTAATCGCGTATTCGAGCCGAGGCGATGCCTGTCGAAATTTCCGGCAAGGCGGTACAAAGGGCAAGAATCGTTCCCCCAAAAAGCACTCCATCAATCCCCCAGCGCACCGATAACGTCTCGCCAGAGGCTTCTAAGGCCCATCCTGCACTAAGCGTCAAGACCGCTCCGCCAGCTAACACAAAAAAGGCTTGTGGCAAGGTCCCTTTAAAACGGACGTTCGGGTGACGCAGCTGGTAGTTGATGTCTTGTTTACTTCGGTAGTCCGGCTCGGATTTACCTACTTTGGAGATCATATAAATCGATCCTAGCCAAATCAGCGCAATCATCCACTCAAAAGGAGTGGAACGCAAAATCAAGAAAGACGACGGAAACGTGGTGCCCATCAGGACAAGGGTCAAGATGAAAATCAGGGCCACTCCTTCCAAAACAAGGACTTTTGAATGCCCTTTCCAAGTCAACGGAGCCGACCTACCCACCCCAAACACATCAATCAACACTAATACCACCGTCTGAATCGCAATCCCGCCTAAAATATTACTGACTGCAATATCGTAATCCCGGTGGTAGGCTGCGACCACCGTAATTGCGATTTCAGGTAAATTCGTCACAATGGCTAAAAAAACCATCCCCCCAAAAGCCTCCCCTAAATCAAAATGCGCCGTAATGTGATCAATGGCTTTAGTGAGGTGGATTCCTGTAATCCAGATCACGGCGGTTGAAACCAAAAAAATGGCTACTAAAATAAGATCAGACATGCTTTCCGCGATTTACCAACCAACCAAAAATAGCCGCCGTCATAAACATAATGATACTATAAACTACCGCCGGAATCGTCATCGTCCCATTCCCAATCACACTCAGCGCAATAAAAATGGCCAATGAACCATTGTGAATCCCAATTTCCATCCCGATCGCGATGGCTTGTTTCTTCTCTAAATTCAACAAACGCGGCAGAAAATACCCGATCGAAAGGCAGGCCACATTAAATAAAAGACAGGCTAAACCTACTGTCCGAATATCCTGCATCAAGTGATCTCGCTCCTTCCAACCCGCTAAAACGATAATCAAGGCGAGGAAAATGGCAGACAAAATTTTCACGGGAGACTCGAGTTTTTGCGCGAATGCCGGGGCTTTCTTTCGAATCAACATCCCCAGCGAAACCGGTAAAATAACGATCAAACAAACCTCTAAGACTTTCGAAAATTGCAGAGGAACATAGGCGTCTTGCTGCATCAATAATTGCATCGAAAGATTGACGATTAGCGCGATCGAGACGACGGAAAGAAGGCTATTTAGGGCGGTTAGGGTAACATTAAGTGCCACGTCGCCTTTCGCGATATGCGA
>JBJTMW010000117.1:0-5989 GCA_046070715.1 Aquirufa sp.
GCACCACCGATGGCGATAAAATGAATTTTGGACATACTAACTTAATGTGTATTTGTCTTGCAAAGTACATACTTTTATTGCAGTTTTGCACGTTTTTCCACAAACTCGAGGTGAACTCGGGTACATTTAAACAGAAGGATGAAAAATTACATCGATCTAATTGACCAAACCATTGAGTTTCCTACTCGTGAGTTCAATATCAATGAGAACAATGAATTGTTGTTTAACAATGTGCCTTTAATGGAAATTATTAAGCAATACGGTACGCCTTTGAAGGTTTCGTATTTGCCTAAGATTTCTGAACACATCGAGAATGCAAAGCTTCTCTTCAGAAACGCGATCAAAAAGTACAATTACAAAGGAAATTACACCTATTGCTATTGTACGAAATCGTCACATTTCTCTTTCATTTTAGAGGAAGTGTTGAAGCAAAATGTACACTTAGAAACCTCTAGCGCTTTTGACATTCCGATCATTCGCGATATGTACAACCAAGGAAAAATCTCGAAATCGACCTATATTTTATGCAACGGTTACAAGCAGCCCTTGTACACCCAATATATCTCTGAGTTAATTAACGAAGGTTTTAACTGCATACCGGTATTAGATAATTTAAAAGAAATCGATTTCTATGAGAAATCGGTGACAGCTGAAAAGGTGAATATCGCGATTCGCATTGCGACGGATGAAGAGCCTGATTTCGCTTTCTATACCTCTCGTTTAGGGGTTCGTTATTCCGATGTAAACACGCTTTACAACGAAAAAATCAAGCCTAATCCTCGTTTCAACTTGAAGATGTTACACTTCTTCATCAATACAGGGATTAAGGATTCGGCTTATTATTGGTCTGAATTGAGCCGTTTCGTGTACAAATACTGCGAAATGAAGAAGATCTGTCCGGAATTGGATTCGATCGATTTAGGTGGAGGCTTACCTATCCAAACATCCTTGCAGTTCAATTACGATTACCAAGCGATGGTTGATGAAATCGTCGAGTCAATCTCTTGGATTTGTAATAAAAACAACGTTCCAGTACCTAACATCTTTACCGAATTCGGTTCTTACACGGTAGGAGAGAGTGGTGCGGTTTTATACGAGATTATTGACCAAAAGTTGCAGAATGACAAGGAGCTTTGGTACATGATTGATGGTTCTTTCATTACGCAATTACCAGACTCGTGGGGGATGAATCAGAAATACATTATGTTGCCGGTGAATAACTGGGGGATGCCTTACCAAAAGGTCAACCTAGGTGGTTTAACCTGCGATTCCATGGATTTCTACAATACGGAAGCGCATAGCTCCGATTTATACTTGCCTATTTTCGAAGAGGAATCTGAACGTCAATACGTAGGTTTCTTCCACACGGGAGCTTACCAAGAATCTTTAGGAGGTTACGGTGGCATTCAGCACTGTCTGATTCCTGCCCCTAAGCACGTCATCATCGACCGCTTAGAAGATGGTACTATCACGACTCGTTTGTTCTCAGAGGAACAAAAAAGCGCACCGATGTTAGATATTTTAGGATACCAGCATTCGGAGCCAGTGGCTACGAAAAAGGAAACACCTGCAAAAGCGAAGTTAGCTTCGGTCTAAGATGAAAAAAGGAATGCTCATTCTAGCATTTGCTTGCGCGCTTGCCTCTTGTTCGAGACAAGCCGCTTGCCCGGCTTATGGAATGACCCGCGCGAATACTAATCCTCCCAGTCAAAGGTTTTAGTCACCGCTTTCTTCCATTGTTTGCGGTAATGCGCTCGCTTATCGGAATCCATTGCGGGTTTCCAGGTATGTGCGATTCCCCAATTTTTGCGTAAATCATCCAAGTTTGCCCAATAACCGACGGCAAGTCCAGCCGCATAGGCTGCGCCCAAGGCTGTGGTTTCGATGATCTTCGGACAGATAACCTCTTCTCCGATAATATCCGATTGGAACTGCATCAATAACTGATTCACGACCATCCCGCCATCAACTCGAAGAGAGGCGATAGGGATACCTGCATCTTTTTCCATCGCTTCGAGTACTTCCCACGTTTGGAAAGCAGTGGCCTCTAAGGCCGCGCGTGCAATGTGGGATTTATTGATGAATCGTGTTAAGCCCACTAAGGCGCCACGTGCATCTTGTTTCCAATAGGGCGCATATAAGCCAGAAAAGGCCGGTACGAAATAGCAACCGCCATTGTCGTCTACTTGCTTTGCCAGTTTTTCGATGTCTGGGCTATTTTTGATGATGCCTAAATTATCCCGTAACCATTGAACTAAAGCCCCCGTAATCGCCACAGAACCTTCCAATGCATAGTGAACAGGATCATTGCCTAATTGATAGGCAACAGTGGTTAATAGGCCAAATTGCGATGGAATCGCTTTCGTTCCCGTATTCATTAATAAGAAACAGCCGGTTCCATACGTATTTTTTCCTTGGCCGGGATTGAAACAAGTTTGGCCTACTAAAGCAGCTTGCTGATCGCCCAAAATCCCCGCTAAAGGTACGCCACCTAAGACGCCTTTGGCTTTCGCATACACTAGAGAACTGGATTTAATCTCCGGAAGCATCGCTCTAGGGATGCTTAATACGTTTAAAATTTCCTCATCCCAGGCGCAGGTTTGCAAGTCCATTAATTGGGTGCGGCTCGCATTGGTCACATCCGTGATGTGAATACCGCCTTCAATTCCGCCTGTTAAATGCCAAGCAATGAAGGTGTCCATCGTACCGAAAAGGGCATCGCCTTTTTCCGCGTCTGCTCGCAATCCTTCGATGTTATTTAATAACCAGCGCAGTTTTAGACCGCTGAAATAAGTGGCTAAAGGAAGACCCGTTTTCGCTCTAAAACGATCCATTCCACCGTCCTTTGCTAGTTCTGCCAGCTCCGAACCCACGCGTGTATCTTGCCAAACAATGGCATTATAATAAGCCTTGCCCGTTTTCTTGTTCCAAACGACGGTGGTTTCGCGCTGATTTGTAATGCCCACCGCGGCTAAATCCTTCGCAGAAAGATTTGCTTTTCCGAGCGCTAGACCGATCACTTCTTGCGTATTTTTCCAAATCTCGTGTGAATCATGTTCCACCCAGCCCGCTTGGGGGTAGATTTGTTTGTGTTCTTTTTGGCCTACAGAAATAATCTCTCCCGCCTTATTAAAAATGATAAAACGAGAACTCGTGGTTCCCTGATCAATCGATCCTACGTACATAGTGAATTAGTTGAGGGTCAAAATATAAGCACCTAAAACAGCTCCCGCCGCTGGTCCTAACACCGGAATCCAGGCATATTCCCAGCCGGAATCTCCTTTATTCGGAATAGGCAAAATTGCGTGCATAATGCGCGGTCCTAAATCCCGCGCTGGATTAATCGCATAACCCGTCGTTCCACCTAAACCCAGGCCGATAGCCCACACTAAAATACCCACCATGAATGGCCCTAAGCCGGTTTCGATCGTAGAAAAAGTCCCTAAGGCGACTACCGCTAGGGCAGAGGCAAATGCTTCTGAAATGAAATTGAAAGGCGTATTTTTGATGGCTGGTCCCGTGCTAAACGAAGCTAAAATGGCACCTTTGTCCTGCGTGGCATCATAATGTGGCTTGTAATGCAACCAGACTAATAATTGTCCAAGCATTGCCCCTAAAAGTTGTGCCCCAATAAAAGTAGGGAATAAACTCCAGTCTCCCGATTTGATACATCCGGCGATGGTCACGATCGGATTTAAATGGGCTCCTGAACTACCGAAATAAGTCGAAACATAGATAGCAATCGTTACTGCGAAAGCCCAAGCAGCGGCGATAGCTAATAAGCCGGTGCCATTTCCTTTGGTATCTTTTAATAACATATTGGCAACAACGCCATTTCCAAGGTATAATAGGGTAGCAGTTCCGGCGAGTTCGCCGATGAAAATCGATGACATAGGTTGAGGTTGTTCTTTTGGTTTTCCAAAACTATAAAATCTTCTCAATAAAAAAATTATCTTTGATTTCAATTTGAAATTTTGGCGATGCGTGAAGATTATTTAACCGGGGATGCAGAATCACTGAACCCGCAAGAGAAGGAGTTTGACAAGGCCTTGCGGCCCTTGAGCTTTTTGGACTTTTCGGGTCAAGGAAAAATTGTAGACAATCTGCAAATCTTTGTGGGAGCGGCGAAAGCACGCGAGGAGGCATTAGATCACGTTTTGTTGCACGGGCCTCCGGGTTTAGGAAAGACCACCTTGTCGCACATTATCGCGAATGAATTAGGCTCTAGTTTAAAAATATCATCCGGCCCGGTTCTTGATAAACCCTCTGATTTGGCCGGTTTGTTGACGAATTTGCAACCTTACGACGTTTTATTCATTGATGAAATTCACCGCTTGAATCCCATCGTGGAGGAATACTTGTATTCTGCGATGGAGGATTACAAGATTGATATCATGTTGGATTCTGGCCCGAATGCGCGAAGCATTCAAATCGGTTTAAATCCATTTACCTTAATTGGAGCGACCACGAGAGCTGGTTTGTTGACCTCTCCCTTGCGTGCGCGTTTTGGGATTAATGCCCGTTTAGAATATTATGATGCTGCTCTATTGACCAAAATTGTTAAGCGTTCGGCCTCCATTTTGGATATGCCCATTGATGAATCAGGGGCCTACGAAATTGCGAGACGCAGCCGTGGTACGCCGCGTATCGCGAATAATTTACTACGCCGTACGCGCGACTTCGCCCAAATGAAAGGCAACGGTTCCATCGACGTAAAGATCGCTGAGATTGCCTTGAATGCGCTCGATGTGGATCAAAATGGACTAGACGAAATGGATAACCGCATCCTTTTGACCATCATCGAGAAATTCAAGGGAGGTCCGGTGGGCCTAACGACGATTGCCACTGCCTGCGGTGAGGAGGCGGAAACCATAGAAGAAGTTTATGAACCTTTTTTAATACAAGAAGGATTTTTGAAGCGCACTTCGCGCGGACGGGAGGCCACAGAGAAAGCTTACCGCCACGTAGGAATTACCCCCAAAGCGCAGACGGGAACCCTTTTTTAATCTACACTTATGTCAACAAGAAAATTATTAATGGCAGGAATGATGCTTCTTTCTGCTAGTGCTTTGGCCCAAATGAAATACCCACAAACAAAGAAAATTGATCACGTGGATAACTACCACGGAACCCAGGTGGCTGACCCTTATCGCTGGTTAGAAGATGATAATAGTGAAGAAACGAAGGCTTGGGTGAAGGCGCAAAACGAGGTGAGTTTTGGGTATCTAAACCAAATCCCATTGCGTGAAGAGTTCAAAAAGCGCATTGAGGCACTGAGTAATTACGAGAAAATCTCTGCCCCTTCGCGCAAAGGCGAATGGTATTATTTCTACAAAAACAGCGGTTTGCAAAACCAGTCGGTGCTTTATCGCCAAAAAGGCCTCAACGGAAAACCCGAATTAGTTATTGATCCGAACACTTTATCGAAGGAGGGAACCACTCGTTTAACCGTTTTTGCGCTCGATAAAACGGGTAAATACGCCTGTGTCGGTTTAAGCCTAAGTGGAAGTGACTGGCAAACATTCTATGTTCGGGATATGGCAACCGGCAAAAATCTAGCGGACGAATTAAGTTGGGTAAAGGTGAGTGGCGTGGCTTGGAAAGGCAATGGATTCTATTATTCGCGCTATCCTGAACCAGGGAAAGGCAAAGAATTAAGTACGAAAAACGAAAACCACCAGGTGTGGTTTCACACGGTAGGCACGCCGCAATCCCAAGATCAATTGATTTACGAGGATCCTAAAAACCCGCAACGCTTTCACACCGTGAGTACCTCCGATGATGAGCGATTTGCGTTCTTGACGATTTCGGATCGCGGAAAAGGCCTGGATGGAAACGCACTTTGGATAATGGATGCGGCTAAAAAGGAAACGAAATTCAAACCAATCGTGGCGGAACCAGGAAAATTTGATTTCAGCATCGTAGACAATGATGGCGATATCTTGATTTTAGAGACGAATGAAGGCGCACCCAATAAGAAAATTGTTCG